>DASQKY010000017.1 GCA_035630295.1 Acidimicrobiales bacterium
CATCACCGCCGACGCGGACCGACTGGCTGCCGACGATGCCGCCCAGGGAGATCACCGCGACCTCGGTCGTGCCCCCACCGATGTCGACGATCATGTTCCCGGTCGGCTCCTGCACCGGCAGCCCGGCGCCGATGGCGGCCGCCATCGGCTCCTCGATGATGTAGGCGGGCTTGCGGGCGCCGGCGTACTCGGCGGCTTCCTGCACGGCTCGCTGCTCGACGCCGGTGATGCCGGACGGCACGCAGATGACCATGCGGGGCTTGCTCCAGCGACGGTTGTTCACCTTCTGGATGAAGTAGCGGAGCATCTTCTCGCAGATCTCGAAGTCGGCGATGACGCCGTCCTTGAGGGGGCGGATCGCCTGGATGTGCGCGGGCGTGCGGCCGATCATCCGCTTGGCCTCCACGCCCACCGCGAGCGGGCGGCCGTCCCGGACGTTGACGGCGACGACGGACGGCTCGTTGAGCACGATCCCACGGCCGCGCACGTACACCACCGTGTTGGCGGTGCCCAGGTCGACCGCCATGTCGCGGCCCATCAGGGAGGAGAGGGGGTTGTCAGACACGGGACCTCCGAGGCCGGTGGCCGCTGGGCGCGATCCCGGCGAGCATAGGCGCTGTCACGGGACCGCAACAATCGTCTCTCTAGCCGACGGGGCCGCCCGGGTGGTGGACCCCGGCCCTGACCAGGGCCGATCCCGGGCCGGGACGGCGGATCAGGCCCGGTCGGCGAACCAGAGCCCGATCTCCCGGGCGGCCGACTCCGGGCCGTCGGAGCCGTGGACCAGGTTCTCGGCCGTGGTGGTGGCGAGGTCGCCCCGGATGGAGCCGGGCTGGGCCTCGCCCACCTGGGTCTTGCCGATCAGGGTGCGGCACAGGTGCCAGGTGTCGTCCTCGGGGCCCTCGACGATCATGGCGAACACCGGCGACCGCGTCAGGAAGTCGACCAGCTCCCCGTAGAAGGGCCGCTCGGCGTGCTCGGCGTAGTGCTCCTCGGCCAGCTCCCGGGGCACCGACCGCAGCTCGGCCGCCACCAGCCGCAGGCCCTTGCGCTCGATGCGAGCCACGATCTCGCCCACCAGCCCCCGCTCGACGGCGTCGGGCTTGCACATCACGAAGGTCCGGGAGGTCATGGCGCCGCAACGTAGCGACCCGCCCCTCCGCCGCCCAACCGGGGCTCGGGCCTCAGTCGCCGAGGTGGCCGCTCCAGGCCCCGTCGGGGTGGAGGGTCAGCACCTCGACCCCGTCGTCGGTGACGGCCAAGGTGTGCTCGAACTGGGCGGTGCGGCGCCCGTCGGTGGTGACGGCGGTCCAGTCGTCGGCCCACAGCCGGTGCTCCCAGGCCCCCAGGGCGATCATGGGCTCGATGGTGAAGGTCATGCCCGGCTCCATCCGCACCACCTCGTCGCGGGGCTCGAAGTAGTGGAGGATGTGCAGCCCGGTGTGGAACTCCCGGGCCACGCCGTGGCCGGTGAAGGCCCGCACCACCGAGAAGCCCTCGGCCTCGGCGTGGGCCTGGATGGCCCGGCCGATGTCGCTGGTGGGCCGGCCCGGGCGCACCGCCTCGATCCCCCGCTCCAGGCACTCCCGGGTGACCCGCACCAGCCGGCGGCTCAACTCGTCCACCGTGCCCACCAGGAAGGTGGCGTTGGTGTCGCCGTGGACGCCCTCCCGGAACAGGGTGACGTCCAGGTTGACGATGTCGCCGTCGCGCAGGGGCCGGGCATCGGGGATGCCGTGGCAGATGACCTCGTTGACCGACGTGCACAGCGACTTGGGGAAGCCGCCGTAGTTGAGGGGGCTGGGGTAGCCCCCGGCCTCCACGCACAGGCGGTGGCAGAGCGCGTCCAGCTCGTCGGTGGTGACCCCGGGGGCCACCGCCTCCCCGACGGTGCGCAGGATCTCGGCCGCCGCCGCCCCGGTGCGACCCATGGCGTCGAGGGTGGCCGTGTCCTGGACGTCGGGGACGTCACGGCGGCTCCGGTCGCCGGCCGCCGCGTAGTGGGGGCGCTCGATCACCTCGGGCACCTCCCGGGTGGGGCTGGTCGCCGCCGGGCGGATGCGCTCGGTGGAGGGGCCGTGGCAGCGCTTGAACTTGCGGCCCGACCCGCACCAGCACGGGTCGTTGGCCCGCAGCTTGGTGGGGTCGACGAGCGACGGCGCGCCGGTCACGGGGCGACCTCCAGGTCGGCGGCGAGGGCGGCCCGGACGGGGCCGGCGACGTACAGCGACCCGGTGACCAGCACCAGGTCGTCCTCGGTGGCCAGGGCCAGGGCCCGACGCACGGCTTCGACCGGGGCGGGCACGGACTCGGCGGCGGCGCCCATCCGCAGGGCCACGGCGGCCAGCTCGGCGGCCGGGACGGCCCGCGGCGAGGCCGGGGTGCAGGTGATGACCAGCCCGGCGTCGGCCACCCTCAGGGCGGCCAGCACCTCCTCGGGGTCGCGCCCGCCCAGCATGCCGACCACGACCAGGAGCGAACCGGGCAGGGCCATGTCGTCGGCCAGGGTGGCGGCGGTGGCCGCCGCCCCCTCGACGTTGTGGGCGGCGTCGACCACCACGGTGGGGTGGCGGCTGACGACCTCGAACCGGCCGGGCAGGGTGAGCCCGGCGAAGGCCTCGGTCACCGTCTCCTCCGAGGGCGGCCGGCCCAGGAACGCCTCGACCGCGGCCAGGGCCACCGCCGCGTTCTCGCCCTGGTGGGCCCCGTGGACCGGCAGGTACACCTCGTCGGTGCGGCCCCCCGGGGTCCGCAGGTCGACCAGGCGCCCCCCCACCGCCACCCGGTCGGCGGCCACCCCGAAGTCCTCGTCCCGCACCCAGGTCTCGCCGGCGCCGGCCGCCGCGAACACGTCGCGCAGGGCCGGGGCGGTCTCGCCCAGCACCAGGACGTCGGTGACCCCGGGCTTCACGATGCCGGCCTTCTCGGAGGCGATGGCCTGGCGCCAGCCCTGGGCCCCGTCGGTGTGGTCCCGGCCCACGTTGGTGCACACCGCCACCGTGGCGTCGGCCACGTTGGTGGCGTCGTAGCGACCCAGCATGCCCACCTCGACCACGGCCACGTCGACGGCCAGCTCGGCGAACCAGGCGAAGGCCGCCGCGGTCAGGATCTCGAAGTACGAGGGGGTGACGCCGGCCGTCGCCTCCAGGGCGGCGATGTCGCCGATGAGGCGGCCCAGGGTGTCGTCGTCGACCGGCTCGCCGTCCCAGGCCAGGCGCTCGTTCAGCTGCTCCAGATGGGGGCTGGAGTAGGTGCCCACCGACAGGCCCTGGGCCCGAAGCAGGGCGGTGGCCATGCGCGCCACCGAGCCCTTGCCGTTGGTGCCGGTGACGTGGATGACCGGGTAGGCGCGCTGGGGGTCACCCAGGGTGTGGGCCAGGCGGGTCATGCGCTCCAGCGACAGGCCCTCGACCCGGCCGGCCACCGCTTCGAGGTTGGTGTGGGCGTCGAGGTAGCGCAGGGCCGAGGGGAGGTTCACAGGCCTGCCACGCTACCGGCCGGGGCCGGGGCGCCCCCCGGCGACCGGGCTGTCAGGCCACCCGGGCCCGGACCTCGCCGGCCCGGTCGCGGGCCGCCTCGGCCAGCTCCGGGGCCCGGTCGCGGGCCACCTCGGCCAGCTCGCCGACCCGCTCGCGGGCCTTCTCGGCCAGCTCGGGGGCGCGGTCGCGGGCCACCTCGGCCAGCTCGCCGGCCCGGGCCCGGGCCGTCCGGGCGTGGGGTCGGGCCGTGTCGATGGCCACCTCGGTGAGGTCGAAGGCCTTCTCCCGAGCCGTGTCGGTCAGGGCCCGCACGTGGGGCCGGGTGGCATCGGCGATCTCGAAGATGGAGTGCGAGGCCCGCTCGGCCAGCTCCTCCACGTGGGGCAGGGCGGCCTCGGCCGCGTCCAGGGCCCGGTCGACGGCGCCCTCCACCCGGCGGGTCACGAACCCGGCCTTCTGCTTGGCCTTGCCGGCCACCACGGCCACCGCCCCGGCCCGCCGTGCCCTGCGGCCGGCACGCCACTGGAGCACCAGGCCCACGGCACCGCCCACCGCCGCGCCCTCGGCCGCCCCTTTGAGGATGCCGGGGACCGGGTCGACCTCGGGGTCGGGGGCCCGTGATGCCTGGACGGCGGCCACCCCGGCACCGACGACGCTCCCGATCAGGGCTCCCTTGATGGCCTTGTGCACAGCTGTCCTCCGAGGCTCGCGGTGGGCGGGTCACTGCCCCGGCACCGGCTGGCCACGCTAGTCGGGGTGAGCCGGCGACGAGGCCGGGGAGGGCGCCCTCTACGTGCCTGCGCGGCCAGCTCGGCGTACGGCCGACCCGCCCGCCTCCGCCTCTGGCGTCCACACGTCGGCGTCCGGCATGCGATCCACCGCCCACCGGGTGGCCAGGCGGGTCGTGATCCGGGGTCCGAGCCGGGGGGCCACCTCCCACAACCCGACGGGCCAGCCCCGCCGCCGTCCTGCGAGGCCGAGTCGGACCGCCAACGCCAGGAGCCCGACGCCCGTCGGGCCGAGGACGGCGACGAGCTGGCTGTACTCCCACTCCACCCACTGCCAGTAGGTGGTGAGAGAGAGCAACGCGGCCCCGACGGCGACAGCCGTCCCCGCTCCGAGGGCGGCGAGGGTCGTCCCCCTCTCTCCCACGACGGGACGGGGAGGGATGCTCCGGGAGCGCCGAAGGGCTCGCACCCCGGCCGCGGCGAGCAGCAGTCCCACCACGGCGCCGGCAACACCGTAGGGACGGGCCAGCGCCACCACATCGGCCGGCGCCGGTTCGCTGGAGAAGTCGCTCACCGGCCAGAACCGTTGGTGCCGCACAGCCCAGAGGTAGGTGAGCAGCCCGAGGCTCAGGGGCAGGCCGAGGGCGGCGGCGAGGCGGGCGATAGGGGTGTTCGGCACCGCCGTCGTCGGGATCCGGACCCACACCATGTGCGGGTTGCTCCCGCCGGCCACCAGCCCGTGGCGCGCTCGCAGCCTGTTCCGCTCCCACTCGCCCCAGAGCCGCCAACCGACGAAGGACATCGCCATGGAGACGGTCATCCAGAGCAGGGCGTGGTCCAACCGCCTCGACAAAGCCAGGACCGGCAGGTAGGGGAGGAAACCCGTGGCGATCCGGCGCAGGACGGCGTTCCGTCGGTAGCGCGGATCCTCCAGCCGGTCGTAGATCCACCAGATCCAACGGGGGTGGATGGTCAGGCCGAATTCGAAGGCCAGCCGGGTGAGGAACGGCGGCCGACGCTGATGGCGGGTGCGGAGGCCGCCCCGCACCAGGTCGACCGCCATCCTGAGCGGAAGGTGCGAGACCCCTGGGGGGAGGGTGTCGAGCGCCGTAGCCACGATCTCGTCGCCCTGCTCGGCCCGCATGCGCCGCGGGTAGGCGGCGAGCAGACGGCGGATCTGGGCCTCGGGCCCGCTCGTGCCAACGCTCACGGGGTCACCGCGCCCGGAGGGACCGGAGAACCGGCCAGTTCCTCCCGGGCCGCAGCCACGGCGGCGGCCCGGCGCTCGACCTCCTCGTTCAGGGCGGCGGCCCCGCGGTCGGTGAGCCGGTAGTAGCGGCGCTCCCGACCCTCGACGACCTCCGTGCGGGTGGCCGTCACCTGGCCTTCGGAGGTGAGTCGATCAAGGGCGCCGTAGAGGGTGCCGGGCCCGAGGCGCAGCGCACCGCCGGTCAGGTCGCGCACCCGCTGGATGATCCCGTAGCCGTGACGCTCCCCCCGGGCCAGGGCGACCAGGATGTGAAAGGTGGCGTCCCGCACGAACCCACCATATATCGCCTACCGATACATCGGCAACCGATGCATGTGGGTCAGGAGGCGGCGCGGCGGGGGCGGGGGGCGCGGCGCTCGGCGGTGCGGGGCACGAGGGTGGGGTTCACCTTCTCGCGGACGACGTCGGCGTCGATGACCACCTTCTCGATGTCGGTGCGGCCCGGCAGGTCGTACATGGTGTTGAGGAGGACCTCCTCCAGGATGGCCCGCAGGCCCCGGGCCCCGGTGCCCCGGAGGATGGCCTGGTCGGCGATGGCCTCCAGGGCGTCGTCGGTCAGCTCCAGGTCCACGTTCTCGTACTCGAAGAACTTCTGGTACTGCTTGGCCAGGGCGTTGCGGGGCTCGACCAGGATGCGGACCAGCGCCTCCCGGTCCAGGTTGGCCACCGCCCCGATGACCGGCAGTCGGCCGATGAACTCGGGGATGAGGCCGAACTTGAGCAGGTCCTCGGGCAGGACGTTGGTCAGCACGTCGCCCATCTCCCTCTCGTCGGCCCGGCGGATGTCGGCCCCGAAGCCCACGCCCTTGGCCCCGGACCGGCTCTCGATGATGCGCTCGATCCCGGCGAAGGCCCCGCCGCAGATGAACAGGATGTTGGTCGTGTCGACCTGGATGAACTCCTGGTGCGGGTGCTTGCGGCCCCCCTGGGGCGGCACCGAGGCCACCGTGCCCTCCAGGATCTTCAGCAGGGCCTGCTGGACGCCCTCGCCGGAGACGTCGCGGGTGATCGACGGGTTCTCGGCCTTGCGGGCCACCTTGTCGATCTCGTCGATGTAGATGATGCCGGTCTCGGCCTTCTTGACGTCGTAGTCGGCGGCCTGGATCAGCTTGAGGAGGATGTTCTCGACGTCCTCGCCCACGTAGCCGGCCTCGGTGAGGGCGGTGGCATCGGCGATGGCGAAGGGGACGTTGAGCAGGCGGGCCAGGGTCTGGGCCAACAGGGTCTTGCCGCAGCCGGTGGGCCCGATGAGCAGGATGTTGGACTTGGCCAGCTCGACGTCGTCACCGTGGGCCCGCTGGCTGCCCAGCTGGACCCGCTTGTAGTGGTTGTAGACGGCGACCGAGAGGATCTTCTTGGCCTGCTCCTGGCCGATGATGAAGTCGTTCAGGAAGTCGAAGATCTCCCGGGGCTTGGGCAGGTCCTCCAGGGTGAGGTCGGCCCCTTCGGACAGCTCCTCCTCGATGATCTCGTTGCAGAGGTCGATGCACTCGTCGCAGATGTAGACGCTGGGGCCGGCGATGAGCTTCTTGACCTGCTTCTGCGACTTGCCGCAGAACGAGCACTTGAGGAGCTCGCCACCTTCTCCGAACTTGGCCACCGGGTTCCCCTGTCGGTCGTCGTAGGTGTCGGTCGGACGCGGTCGTCAGCCCGCGGCGGTGATGGGGCCGCTGCGGTCCGCCGCCTCGCGGGAGGCGATGACCTCGTCGATGATGCCGTAGTCCTTGGCCTCCGGCGCGGACAGCACGAAGTCGCGGTCGGTGTCGCGCTGGATCCTGTCGACCTCCTGGCCGCTGTGGCGGGCCAGGATCTCGTTCAGCAGGTCGCGCATGCGCAGGATCTCGCGGGCCTGGATCTCGATGTCGGAGGCCTGGCCCCCACCGCTGCCCCACGGCTGGTGCAGCAGCACCCGGGCGTGGGGCAGGGCCATGCGCTTGCCCGGCGTGCCTGCGGCCAGCAGCACGGCGGCGGCCGAGGCGGCCTGGCCGTAGCAGATGGTGGCGATGTCGGGCTTGACGTACTGCATGGTGTCGTAGATGGCGAACAGCGCGGTGATGTCGCCACCGGGGCTGTTGATGTAGATGTTGATGTCCTTGTCGGGGTTCTCCGACTCCAGGTGCAACAGCTGGGCCGACACCAGGTTGGCGATGGTGTCGTCGATGGGCGTGCCCAGGAAGATGATGTGGTCCTTGAGCAGGCGGGAGTAGAGGTCGAAGGCCCGCTCCCCCCGGTTCGTCTGCTCGACGACGGTGGGGACGAGGTAGCTGTAGGCCGGTTCCATCAGGTGTCCTGCTCGTGGGGGGCGGGGGCGCCAGTGCCGTCGGTGGGCTCGTCGTCGTCGGCCAGGAGCGTGTCACGGTCGATGGGGGCGCCGTCGGCATCGACCACCTCCACCCGCTCCAGGACCCAGTCCATGGCCTTGCGGGTGCGCACGTCGGAGCGTACCAACGGCATCTGCTGGTTGCGCTCGAACTGGGCCCGCACCTTGGCCGGCGGCTGGCCCACCCGGGCCGCCACCATCTCGACCTCGTGGTCGAGCTCGTCGTCGTCGACCTCGATGCCCTCGGACGAGGCCACGGCCCGCAGGGCCAGGTCGACCCGGACCGCCCGCTGGGCCGCGCCGCGGAGGTCGTCGCGGAAGGCGTCAGGGTCCTGGCCGGTGCTGCGCAGGTAGTCCCCCAGGTCGATGCCCTGGGCCTGGAGCCGGAGGGCCAGGTCCTGGAGGCGGGTCTGCATCTCGCTCTCGACCAGAGGCTCGGGCGGGTCCTCGGTGACCAGCTCGGCCAGGGCATCGGCGGTGCGCTCGCGCAGGGCCATGCGGGCCTGGGCGAGCTTGACCGTCGACAGGCGGGTGGCGAGGTCGGCCCGCAGCTCGGCCACGGTGTCGAACTCGGAGGCCTCGGCGGCGAAGGCGTCGTCCAGGTCGGGGAGGATCACCTCGCGGATCTCCTTCACCACCACCTCGAAGTCGACGGGCTCGCCGTCGCCGGGGTGCTGGGCGGTGAAGGCCAGGGTGGCCCCCGCCTCGGCGCCGGTGAGGCTCTCGTCCAACTCTGGCACCACGCTGCCGGCCCCGACCCGGTACTGGTAGCCCTCGGCGGTGAGGCCGTCGACGGCCTCGCCGTCGCGGGCGCCGGAGATGTCGATGGTGACGGTGTCGCCCTCGGCCGCCGGGCGCTCGACCACCGAGAGGGTGGCGAACTGCTCGCGCAGGTGCTCGACCCGCTGGTCGACGTCGGCCTCGGTGGCGTCGGGGCCGTCGATGACGACCCGGAGCGAGGCGTAGCCCCCGACCAGGATCTCGGGCCGGACCTCCACCACGGCGTCGAAGGCCACCGGGCCCTCGTCCTGGCCCGAGGTGATCTCGATCTCGGGCGGGGCGATGGCGTCGACCTCGTGGTCGGTCAGGGCCTGGGCGTAGTACTCGGGGAGAGCGTGCTGGAGGGCGTCGCTGCGGGCCGCCTCGGTGCCCAGGCGGGCCTCGAGCACCTTGCGGGGCACCTTCCCGGGCCGGAACCCCGGCATCCGCACCTCGCGGGCCATGCGCCGGAAGGCGGCGTCGACCTCCCGCTCGAAGTCACCGGCGGGGACCTCGACGCTGACCTTGACCTTGTTGCCCTCGACGGGCTCGACGCTGGACTCCATGAGGGCGCTCACTCTACCGGTGGAGCCCACCGCGGCCGGCACCCTGGGGACGGGCCGCGCTCCGTCGTGCCGGGACGGCCGACGATCCGCCCCGGGGGCGTCAGGCGGTGGCCTACGGTGGGCGGCGCGGCGCCCCCACCCCCCTCCCTCGTGATCGTCTCCACCGTCTCCCTCGCCACCGGCCCCCTCCTGGTCGCGGCCGCCCTGCTGGCCAGCGCCGGGGTGGCCAAGCTGGGGCGCCCGGCCCCCACTGGCCTGGCCCTGGCCCGGGCCGGCCTCCCCGGCTCCGACCCGGTGGTGCGGGCCCTGGGTGCCGTCGAGGTCGCCGCCGCCGCGGGCACGGCCCTGCTCGGCGGGGTCGTGGCCGCTCCCCTGGGCCTGCTCTACGCCGGCTTCGCCGCCTTCACCGCCGTCCAGGCCCGGGCCGCCCGGGGCGGGGGCGCGGCGGCCGACTGCGGGTGCTTCGGCGACCGCTCGGCGCCCGTGGGCGCCACCCACGTCGTGGTCAACGTGGCCGCCACCGGGGTGGCGGCCTGGGCCCTGGCCACCGGGGCCGACGGCCTGCTGGACGCGGCGGGGGCGGCCCCCGGCGCCACCGCGGCCCTCACCCTCCTGGCCGTGGTGGGCGCGGTCGGGGTGCGGGCCCTGCTGACCGACCTGGCCGTGGTCCGGGCCCTGGTCGGGTCGGAGGCCGGGGCGTGACCGCGGTGGTGGTGGCCCTGGCCGTGGTGGTGGCCGTGCTGACGCTGCTGGTCCTCGGGCTGCTGCGCAGCCACGCCGACATCCTGCGCCGGCTGCACGAGATCGACGGGGGCACCGAGAGGGCGGGAGCGGCCCGCGGCTCGGCGCCCCGCACCGTGGGGCGCGACGAGTTCACCACCTTCCCCGAGGTCCAGGCCCCGCCCGAGCGGGAGGGCTTCACCGAGAGCCGGGACCTGTCGGGGGTGGGGGTCGACGACGATGCCCTGACCGTGCGGGTCACCGGGGTGCAGCACCGGACGCTGGTGGCCTTCCTGTCCGGGAGCTGCCTGACCTGCCAGCGCTTCTGGGACGCCTTCCAGAAGCCGGCCAAGCTGGGCCTGCCCTCCGACGTGCGCCCGGTCATCGTCACCAAGGGCCCGGAGGCCGAGAGCCCGGCCCGGGTGGCCGAGCTGGCTCCCCGTCAGGTGCCGGTGGTCATGGCCAGCGACGCCTGGGACGCCTACGACGTGCCCGGCTCGCCCTACTTCGTGCTGGTCGACGGGCGCACCGGCACCGTGCAGGGTGAGGGCACCGGCATCGACTGGCCCCAGGTGCGGGGGCTCCTGACCCAGGTCACCGACGACGCCACCTACGCCGAGGGCCTCGAGGCCCGCCGGGTGGCCAAGCACCGGGCCGACGACGAGCGGGAGCGACGGGTCGACACCGAGCTGCTGGCCGCCGGCATCGGCCCCGACGACCCCAGCCTCTACGGCGAGGCGGCTGACGAGGCCCCGCCGGCGGCCGACCGATGACCCTGCACGCGCCCATCCCGCGGAGGACCCGCCCATGAAGATCGAGGCCCACGGCATCCGGGCCGAGCTCCCCACCGGCTGGGAGGGTCGCATCACCCGCCGCACGTCGGGGGCGGCCCGCGCCCCGCGGGCCGCGGACGAGGGCCAGCCGGCCGGCCCCTCGCTGGGCGAGGACACCGGCCCGGTCCTCCACATGGCCAACTTCGCCCTGCCCGAGGGCCGGGGCGACTTCGGCAGCGGGGCCGTCGACGTCATGGGCACCGGGCACCTGCTGGTGGCCCTGGTCGAGTACGGGGCCGACAGCGCCGGCACGGCCCTCTTCCCCACCGTGTCCCGGGTGCCCACCCTCACCGCCCGCATGTTCGACCCCAACGGCCTCCAGCGCGTGAACCCGGGCCAGGCCGGCGCCCAGCGCTTCTTCACCCTCAACGGCCGGGCCTTCTGCCTGTACTCGGTGGTGGGCGACAAGCGGGACGCCCCCGGCCTGGCCGGCACGGCCAACGGCGTCACCGCCGGCATCGCGGTGGCGGCCCCGTGACCGGCGCCCCCCGCCCCTCGAACCCCGTGGAGCAACGATGAGCCCCCTCACGTCGTCGCGCCGGCGCCCGGCCCCGGCCAGCGGTCCCGGGGCCCCGGCGCCCACGCTCTCGGAGCGGATCGTGGCCCGCACCGCCGGCCTCCTCTCCGGCGGCCACAGCCGGCGCCGCTTCCTGGCCCGCACCGCGGTGGTGGGCTCGGCCCTGGCCGTGAACCCGGTGTCGTTCATCCTCAAGCCCGGCACCGCCTACGGCGCGGTGTGCGGGAGCTGCGGCGACGGCTGGACGGCGTTCTGCTGCACCATCAACGGCGGCCGCAACTCCTGCCCCCCCAACTCGTTCGTGGCCGGCTGGTGGAAGGCCGACAACGCCGCCTACTGCTGCGGCGGGCCGCGGTACATCATCGACTGCAACGCCACCTGCCCCACCCAGTGCGGCTGCCGGTGCAGCGGGGCCAGCTGCGACGGGCGCCGCACCTGCTGCAACCAGTTCCGCTACGGGCAGTGCAACCAGCACATCTCCTGCTACGGGCCGGTGGTGTGCCGGGTGGCGGTGTGCATCACCCCCTGGGCCTACGACGCGGCCTGCTCCACCCGGACCCTGACCGACAACGCCACCTCGCAGCACGGGGCCAACTGCCTCTCCGACGAGTGCGACTCGGCCATCACCCGCCGCTACTACGCCCTCGGCGGCCCCGCCGGGTTCCTCGGCGTCCGCACCACCGTCGAGGCCTCGACCCCCGAGGGCGGCGGCCGCTACGCCGCCTACCAGGGCGGCCGGCTCTACTGGAGCGGCGCCACCGGAGCCCACGAGGTCCACGGGTCGCTCCTCGACCTCTACGCCCTGTCGGGCTACACCGGCGGGCCCTACGGGTTCCCCACCAGCGACGTGGTCACCGGGGCCGGCGGCCGGGCCCGCATCTCCCGGTTCCAGAAGGGCGCCATCTACAAGTGGACGCCCGGCACCTTCGGCGTCCCCGCCCCGTACTGGAACACCTACCAGGCCTACGGGGCCGAGAGCACCAACGGGGCCCTGGGCCTGCCCACCGGGGCCAGCCGCACCGTCACCGGCGGGGCTCGCTACATCCCCTTCGAGCGGGGCCGCATCTACCGCCGGGGCGACACCGTGGCCGAGATCCACGGCTCGATCTTCGACAAGCACCAGCAGCTCGGCGGGTTCGACGGGGCCCTCGGCTTCCCCGTCAGCAGCGTGCTGACCTTCTCCGACGGGCGGGGCCGGGGCTCGATCTTCGAGAACGACGGGGTGATCTACACCACGGCCCAGACCGGGGCCCACGCCGTGTGGGGCCCGCTGCTCGACGCCTACCTGCGCTACGGCGGGTGGGAGTCCGACGCCGGCTACCCCACCTCCGACCGCGCCAACGTGGGCGACGGGCGGGGCACGACCTTCACCACCGAGCGGGCCCAGGTGTGGTCCACGCCCACCACCGGCGCCCACCTGGTACCCGAGGCCGTCCTGGTGGCCTACCGGGGCCGGGGCGGCCCGGCCGGCGACCTGGGCTACCCCACCGGGGACGTCACCCGGCCCAGCACCGGCACCTACCGGCAGGAGTTCGAGCACGGCGTGCTCACCGCCACCTCGCCCTACCCGGCGTTCGTGAAGGCCGTGTACCAGGACTTCGCCGACCGGGCCCCGACCCAGGCCGAGCTGGACTTCATCGTGGCCGGCCTGAGCACCGGCGGCGCCGGCCGGGCCGGCGTGGTGCAAGGGCGGGCCCAGGCCCCCGAGTACGTGGAGACGGTGGTCGAGCGCCTCTACGTCGACACCCTGGGCCGGCCCGGCGACCCCGCCGGCACCGCCTACTGGGTGCAGCAGATCCGCAGCGGGCGGCGCACCGTGGCCCAGGCCGCGACGTTCTTCTACGCCAGCGACGAGTACTACCGGGGCCTGGGGGGCGGCACCGACCGCACCTGGGTCGCCGACCTGTACCGCAAGCTCCTGGGCCGGGAGGGCAGCGCCGCCGACCTCGACTACTGGACGGCCCGCACCGCGTCACGGGGCCGCTCCAGCGTGGCCTCCAGCTTCTACCAGTCGACCGAGTCCCGCCGGACCCGGGTCCACCGGCTGTACCAGGACCTGCTGGGCCGCCGGGCCGACAGCGCCGGCCTGGCCTACTGGGCCGATCGCATCCGGACCCTGGGCGACCTGTCCCTGGCCGTCAACCTGGCCTCCTCGGACGAGTACTTCAGCCGGGCCCAGGTCCGCTACCCGCCGCCCCCGTGAGGCCCTGACCGGCGCCGGGGCGACCGGCCCAGCGGCTAGGTTCGGCGCTCCCGCGGGCGTAGCTCAATGGCCAGAGCTCCTGCCTTCCAAGCAGGTGATGCGGGTTCGATTCCCGTCGCCCGCTCCACCGCTCCCCTCCCCGCGCCGGTGACCTCAGGCCGAGCGGGTGAGCCAGCGGGTGCCCTTCTCCAGGCGGGTGCGGAGCTGGGGCGAGGTGGCCTCGGTGACCCGGCTGATGCCCGAGAGGCGGTTGAGCTCGGCGTTGACCTGGGCGTGGGACCAGCCCGTCGAGCGCACCAGGTCCCGGGCCAGTTGGGCGTTCAGCTCGCGCAGCCGCTTCTTGTCCTCGTGGCGGGGCAGCGCCGGGGCCGCCCCGGGGCCCACCGGCGTCACGCCGGCCAGGGGCGGGGGCGGGGCCAGCTCCAGGTCGAAGCCCTCCCCGTCGCCGTCGAGCTCGTCCAGCTCGTCCTCCTCGGCATCGGCGGGACCGGCGGCGTCGGTGGCCACCGCCGAGATCACCGCGAACAGCGACATCTGCTCCTCGGCCGGCACCTCGTCGGGTTGGGCACCGTCGTCCAGGCCGTCGTGGGGGCCGGGCCGCTCCCGGCGCTGGAGGGAGTGGCGGCGCTGCTCGGCGATCTGGTGGGCCAGGGTCCGCAGGCGCGGGTCGTCGGGGATGAACAGCCAGGCCCGCTGCTTGGGCACGCCCCGGGTCCAGCGCACGAAGCGGCCCACGGCCTGACGGAAGAACAGCTCGGTGCTGGTGGTGGTGGCGTAGACCCCGACCCGTAGGCGGGGGATGTCGACCCCCTCGGACACCATGCGCACCGCCACCAGCCACGGCTCGGCGCTCCTGGCGTAGAGGGCGATGCGGCTCGAGGCCCGGGGGTCGTCGGAGGTGACCACCGTGGCCCGGGTCTGGAACCGGCTGCGCAGGAGCTCGGCGATGCCGTGGGCGTGCTCCTGGTCGGTGGCGATGACCAGGCCCCCGGCGTCGGGCTGCTGGGCCCGCACCTCCATGAGCCTGGTGTGGGCCGACCGCAGCACGGTCGACAACCACTCCCCCTCCAGGGACAGGGCGGTGCGCAGGCGCTGGCTGGAGCGGACGGTGTCGAGGGCGTCGTCGAAGCTGGCCCCGTGCACGGAGCCGTCCGGGGCCGACCACTCCATCTGGCCGTTGGTGCGGGGGAAGTAGACGGGGCGGACGACGGCCCGGTCGGCCAGGGCGTCGCCGTAGCCGTACTCGAAGTCGGGCCGGGCCTCGTCCAGGTGGTAGTCGACGAAGGGGATGGCCCGGGTGTCGGAGCGGAACGGGGTGCCCGAGAGGCTGAGGCGCCGGTCCGAGCCCTCGAAGGCGTGCCGCACGGCCTCGCCCCAGGCCCGCTCGTCGGCGGCGTGGTGGATCTCGTCGAAGACCACGAAGGCCCCGGTGGCCAGGGGCCGCAGGGCGGCGGCGCTGGTGGCCACCTGCTGGTAGGTGGTGACGATGCCGTGCATGTCGGCGGGCAGGGCGCCATCGGCCGCCGACCACGACGGGTCGAGGTGGAGGGCGAAGCGGGCCGCGGCCTGGGCCCACTGCTGCTTGAGGTGGGCGGTCGGGGCCACCACGACCAGGCGGCCGGGCCGCTGGGCCAGGCGGTGGCGAGCCGCGGCCAGAGCGAAGGTGGTCTTGCCGGCGCCGGGGGTGGCCACGGCCAGGAAGTCGGGGCCGGAGGAGGCCGTGAAACGGTCGAACGCCGCCTTCTGCCAGGGTCGGAGTCGGATCGAGCGGGTCATGGCGGGCCGTCGAGCATGGCACGCCGCCGCCGGGCCCCCGCCACCCGCCGGGGCCCCCTCGTGCCTCCCATCGGGTGGAGCGGGGGGCGCCGGTGGTGTAGGCAGGGGGGGTGGAGGACCACTCCTTGGCCGAGTACTTCGCCGAGCTGGCCCGTCGGCTGCTCACGGTGGAGAGCGTCGAGGCGACGATGGAGGCCATCGTGACCGCCGCCGTCGACGTGGTCGACGAGTGCGGCCACGCCTCGTTGAGCCACACCCGGGGCAAGTCGCTCCTGAGCCGCTCCAGCAACGACGACATCGGGATCATCCTGGACGGCATCCAGACCGGCGCCCAGGAGGGGCCGTGCCTGGACGCCATCCGGCACGGGGAGGTCATCGTGGCCCCGGACCTGCGCATCCACGACCGGTGGCCTGCGTACGCACCCCGAGCCGTCGAGTCCACCGGCGTGATCAGCTCCATGGCCTACCCGCTCCACGAGGGGCCACGGATCGTCGGGGCCCTCAACCTGTTCTCCGACCAGGCCCACGGCTTCACCGGCGAGACCGAGCAGGAGGCGGTGGTCGCCATCCTGGCCGCCCACGCCACCCCGGCCCTGGTGGCCGCCCTCCGGCGCGAGGACTTCGCCGCCGCCCTGCGCAGCCGCGACATCATCGGCCAGGCCAAGGGCCTGCTCATGGCCCGGTCGTCGATCGACGCGGAGACCGCCTTCGACATGCTGGTGCGGGCGTCCCAGCGCACCAACCGCAAGCTGGCCGAGGTGGCAGAGAGCATCGTCACCGCCTCGCCGTCGGACGGCCCCCGGCGCTGACCACCGGGCGCGGGCTCACCCCGCGCCGAGGCTCCGCCCTCCCCCGCAACGGACGCCCCGGCGGCACCTACGATGGCGTCATTGGAGGGGTCCGATGAAGGTCCGCGACGGCTCGCTGCAACTTCGACCGGTCTCCGACCGCTGGCGGCTCTCCTTCACGCTGCTCATGAGGCGCGGGATCGGGCGCGACACCATCCGGATCGACCTGCCGCCCTGCCTGCGGGCGTCGGCCTCGGTCCCGGCCGGCCCCACCACCACCCTGGCCGTGGGGGCTCCGCTCTCGGTCCAGCTCGGGGCGGCGGCGCCGGGGGTGCAGGTCTCGGGGTCCGGCCGCGCATCGACGTCGCCGCGCCCCGCTCCCCCCGCCACCACCTCGAGTGGAGGGTCGACCTGGACGTGGAGTGGCTGCTGCCGGGCCACGTCCCGGAGCGGATCGAGATCGGGTGGGAGGTGCGAGCGCCGACGAGGACCGTCACCGATCGCGGCCGGTGGGTCGGGTACCGGCCGGCCGGGGACGGCAAGGTCCTCATCGACTTCCTGGTGCACCCGGCGGGGGACGCCTTCCTCTTCACCCCCACCGGCTCCGTCCTGACCTTCCCCTACTCGGACCTGTCCCCGGTCGTCGGGCCCCTGCTCGGGTTCGGCAGCGGCAACGTCTGGGGCACCACCTGGCCCGACGAGGTGCCCTTCTGGCGGTCGCCCGAGGGGTCCCTGTTCCTGGCCATGCAGCTCGCCATCCAGGAGCTGCGGATGACCACCGAGATCCCCCGGCGCATCGCCGTGCTCCCCGACGGCCTGGCCCGTGAGGACCTCCTCGCCTTCGCCGTCGAGATGGAGGCCCAGGCCCTGCTGGGGATCGACATCCGCGTCTTCGAGTGGGACGACGCTCGGGCGCAGCTGGGCATGGTCGACGTGGACGCCGTGCTGCGCCTCGGGCAGCACCTCTCGGTCAGCTACCGGCTCGGGGCCGCGGGCACCGGATCCGAGCCCACCGCGTCGGTCGAGCTGGCGCCCGAACGGGTGGCCTCCATGGAGGAGCTCTACTGCGAGGTGCAACCCCGGGGGATCGGGTGGCCTGCCTTCCTCGACCAGATGGAGCCGGAGCGGACCCGACGGGTGAGGGCGGCGGCCAGGGACCGGGCCCGGGGTGTGCGGGCCGCCGCCGCCGGGCTGGTGCGGCACGGAGCCCCCGGGGCCGACCCCCTGCGGCTGGCAACGGCACGCGCTGACGGTACGCCGGCCTAGGCTAAGCCCGTGGGTGGTGCGAGGGGAGCAGGGACGCGGGTGGACCACCACCTCGGGCTGCCTCCGGGCGTCCACCTGGGGGACGTGCTGGAGGCCGGCACGTTCCTCCGCAACGAGGTGCAGCGGCACCTCTCCGAGGTCGACCCCGGGGGGCCGCGGTGACCGACACCGGGGGCCGACGCCTCTACGTCCACGAGGACGCCTTCAAGGCCCTCATCACCGACTGCCCCGACCAGAGGGAGGCGACGCTTCGCGCTCTCGGGCTGGCCCTGGCCAGCCGGGTGGCCGGGCACCACCTCATCGACGCCGGGGAGGCCGTCGGCCTCGTCCCCGATCGGGCCTTCTCGGCCGAGGTCGGAACGCTCGCCGCGGCGGCCACGGCCGCCCTCACGGAGCTGTTCCGGGGCGTGGCCCTGAGCCCGGTCGACCCGGCCCGGTACGGCTCGACCGTCCCCCTCCTGGCCCCGGAGGAGGCCGTGGTCGCGCACTGCTGGGAGAGCGGCTACTTCACCTTCGCCACCGGTGACGAGGCGGCCCGGGTGATGTTCGCCGAGGTCGGGAGCCTGCGACAGCTGCGACGGGCCCTCCGCCGCGACCCGGCCATCGCCGCCGACCTCGAGCTGGTCAGCGGCCAGCACTCGCTGTTCGCCCGCTCGGGGGCCATCGGGGTCGGCCCGGGGACGCGGGCCGCCTACCGGGAGCGGAGCCGGGCGGAGGGCACGGGACCGCCGTCGCCGGCCCAGGCCGGATCGGCCCTGGAGGGCATCTTCGGCACGGTGGACGAGACGCTGGGGACCGCCGGGTCGAGGGACGGCACCTCGGCCGCCCTCGCCGACGGGGCCGTCCAGGCCATCCGCACCGCGGTGACCGCCCTCGTCCACCGCCTGTGCGCCCTGCCCGACCCGCACGGAGCGCCCTAGGCGCCCTGACCGGCGGGCCGCGGGCTCACCCGCGCCCGAGGCTCCCGACCCCCCACCCCGCGGCGGCGGCCAGCAGGCCCAGGACGACCGACGCCGCCACGTACAGGGCGGCGACGCCGAGCCGGTCGTCGCGCCCGAGGTCCAGCCCCTCCCAGGCGAAGGTCGAGAACGTGGTGTAGGCGCCCAGGAACCCCACGGCGACCGGAGTGGTCAGGTTCGGCGACCACCCCCGGCCCTGGGCCACGGTGAGCACCAGGCCCAGGAGGAAGGAGCCGCTGACGTTGATGGCCAACGTCGCCCACGGGAAGCCGCGTGACCCCACGGCCGACGCGATGCCGTAGCGGACCAGTGCCCCCGCCGCCCCCGCCACCGCCACCAGCACCGCCCGCACGCCCTCAGCCCTCCGCACCGGTCGCGCCGGCGCTCCGCACCAGGACGGGGGCCGGGTTGGGAGCGTCACCGAGGCCGGGGCCCCGGCGCGGGAGGCGCGCCTGCACGGGCCCAAGCTAGGCAGGCCGGCCCCCCGACCAGGGCCATGGTGATCCATCGTCACGCGGCCGAGGGCTACCGTGCGAGGGCTGTCGGCGGGGCGCCCGTCGACGGGCGCTGGAGGACGTCGCCGTCCACCGGGCCGAGGCCGGTCAGCACCGACCGCCCCTCCACCGACGACACCGGAGAACCCCATGAGACGTCCTGGCCTCACGGCTGCCGCCGCCCTCTGCGCCCTGGCGCTCCTCACCGCCGGGTGCGGCGGGGACGACGACACGGCCACCACCAGCACCGCGTCCTCCACCACGGCGTCGACCGCATCGACCACCTCGACGGCGGCCGGGGAGGCGGCGGTCGACTGCGACGCCTACCTCACCGTGAACGGCCTCCTCGCCAGCGTCGAGGAGATCGCCACCGGCAGCAACGACGGCCAGGTCCAGGCGGACGAGGCCCTCGCCGGCGCCCTCGACGACCTGGCCCCGGCGGCCGAGGGAGACGCCGAGGTGACCGAGGCGCTCGACACCCTCGGGCAGGTCTCGTTCGTGGTGACCGAGACCGACGACGGCCCCGGCCAGGACGACCTCGACGCCGCCCTGGCCACGCTGGACGAGGCCTTCGGCGCCGACTGCGCCGCGGAGACCGCCGAGTGCCCGGCGCCCGAGGTCCTGGAGGCCGAAGGCCTGTCCTGTGACGAGGAGGGCAACCTGGTCCCGAGCGCCGACGGCTCCGACGGCGAAGGCGATCCGGACGGCGGGGCGGAGGAGCCCCCCGAGTGCCCGGCCCCCGAGACGCTCGAGGCCGAGGGCTACACGTGTGACTCCGAGGGCAACCTCACCCCCACCGGCGGCACGACGGAGTGCCCGGCCCCCGAGACGCTGGAGGCCAACGGCTACGGCTGCGACTCCGAGGGCAACCTCTACCCCCTCGACGAGGGCTCCGAGGCCGAGCCGCCCGGCGAGGAGCCGGCCGAGTGCCCGCCCCCGGAGACGCTGGAGGCCGAGGGCCTGGTCTGCGACTCGGAGGGCAACGTCACCCCCGCCCCCTAGGGCTCTGGCGCCGGGCGACCTCCCACGAGGAGGAGCTGACACGCCGACCGGGACGCACCGGTCCCGGCCGGCTGTCGGCCGCCCGTCCCCCCTACGGTGGGGGCATGGCGCCAGGACGACCTGCCTTCAAGATGGGACGGCTCGACCACGTGCACATCCGCGTGCCGGATCGGGCCGAGGCCGCCCGCTGGTACGCAGATCACCTCGGCTTCGAGCCGGTTGGTCCCTACGACTTCTGGGCGACGGGGTTCGAGGGCGGTCCGCTGCAGATCTCGGCGGACGGCGGTCGGACGATGCTGGCGCTGTTCGAGGCCAGCGAAGCTCACCCGATGGTCCCCCAGCAGACCGGTGTCGCCTTCAGCGTTGACGCCGAGAGCTTCATGGCCTTCGCCCGCTCGCTCCCTCGGGGGATCGACAACCCGCGCCGCGAGCGCCTCGTCATCACCGATCTCGTGGACTTCGACCTGTGTTGGGCCTTCGACCTCGTCGACCCGTGGGGGAACCAGTACGAGCTCAACTGCTACGAGTACGAGCGGGTCAAGGCCGAGCTGGTCGAGGCCGATGCGGTGGAGGTCGTCCGCTACTGGCCACGCGAGGTCTACGACGCCTACCTCGACGGCCAGTCCTCGTAGCCGAACGACCGAGCCTGGCGACGCCTGCGGCCGGCCGGCGTGGCCGGGCCCACTGCCGCCGCCCCGGCAATCGAGATCGCCGCGTCGATGGCGCGGACGACGTCGGGTGGTTCCACCATCGAATTCTGGCCTCGGGAGGGGCAGATTCGGCACATCGCAGTGCGCCCGCATCCGTCGTGCACACCTCCGCGCTGACGAGAATCGGTCTGTGCCTCCCGATGCTCACCGCATGGGCCCACCGGTCAGATCGAATGAGTCGAAGTCTGCGTTCCGTCGAAGCGGAGGTGGCTTCCTACAGAAGGCGGTAGCGGAGGTGCATGACGCCGTTGTTGAATCGGCGCTCGTCGAGGAGTGCGAGCTCGGCGCGCGTGTCGGTCGGCAGCGCCGGCTTGCCCCCACCGAGGACGACGGGCCAGATGAACAGGTGGCACTCGTCAACCAGCCCGGCCTTGAAAGCCTGTGCCGCCAGGTTCGGGCCTCCCACGATGAGATCGCTTCTGGCCGCGGCCTTCAAGTCGTGTACCGCGCCGGGGTCGAAGTGACGTTCGAGCCGGGTGTTGGCGGTTGACACCGCGGCCAGGGTCGAGGAGTAGACGACCTTGTCCGCCGCCTGCCAGACGTTCGCGAACTCGCTCATGAGGTCCGACTGCTCGGCCAGGGCGGCGTCGGTCTCCCACACGGCCATCGTGTCGTACATGCGCCGCCCGTAGAGGTAGGTGCCCGCCGACCGCATGAGGCCGGTGATGAACACGAACACGTCGTCGTCCGGCGCGGCCCAGTCGAAGGCGCCGTGCTCATCCTCGGTCCAGCCGTCGAGGGACACGTTCGACACGTAGATCAGCTTGGCCATCGCCGCTCCTGCATCGCCGCCGACACATCTCGGCGGCCTGTCGTGCGACAGTAGCGGCGGGAACCAGGATGGCGGTCCACGACGACGGTACGGAGCACATCGTCGCCGAGGCGCGGGACCTTGCCAGCTCCATCCACGCCAACATCCGGGTCGGCACCAGCAACACCCACGCCTCCGTCTTCGCCATCACGGGCGTGGCGAGTGGGATGTGGTGACCGTCAGGCCAACGTGGCGAACACCACAACGTTGTCCCGGTAGCTCCCTTCGTCGCGGTCGAACTCTCCGCCGCAGGTGATGAGCCGCAACGTGGGCCCGGGCGTGTCGGCGTAGACGGCCTCGGTGGGGAACGCGTCCTTCGGGTGCATCTCGATGCGCTCGACCCGGAAGTCGACTGACGTGCCGTCCTCGGCCTGCACCTCCACCTCTGCTCCGGGCTGCAGTTCGCGCAGCCGGTAGAACACGGCGGGACCATGCTGGGAATCGACGTGGCCGGCGATCACGCTCGGCCCCGGCTCCCCCGGCTCCGGCCCGGCGGCGTACCAGCCGGCGACGTCGAAGTCCTCGGGCGCCTCGAGGGAACCGTCCGGGAGCAGGCCCAGCTCGATCATCGACGTCTCCACGTCGATGCTCGGGATCCGCACCGTCGCCGGCCGAGCGACCGACGGGACGCTCGCATCGGGTGCTGCCGTGGCGGTGGTCGGGGCCGTCGAGGCGGCCGTCGTCGAGGGGGCGGTGGGTTGGGCGTGGGGCTCGGCGGTGGCGCAGCCGACCAGAAGCGCGGCGCAGGCCGCCACCCGAAGGTGACGGCCCGCCCGCGACGTCGGTCGGGTCATCGACTCCGCAAGCGGAGCGTCAGCCCACCAGCCATCAGCATGAGAGCGCCGAGGCCGGCGACAGCGATCCACGGCGTCTCGGAGTTGGGTGCGGTGCCGCCACCACCGGTCGCGACACCACCCGTCGGGGCGGGGCCGTCGTCCGCGTCACCCTCGACGTCGCCGTCGTCGGACGGCTCGGGGGTGCCATCACCACCGCCGTTGGAGGGGAGGTCTTGGCAGGCGACGCCGTCGTTGTCGCCGTCGAGGCCGTGGGGGTCGCTCGGGTCGGAGTCGAGCTCGGCCTGTGCTTCCTCCTGCGTGGCGAAGTCCTCGCAGTTGAGGTCGGTCTGCGCTCCGGCTGGCGAAGCCGAGAGCAGAGTGAAGGCGGCGAGCAGGGCCGCGAGGGCGAGTACGGATCGCTTCATGCTGGGCACATCTCCAGGGTTCGTGGCTGGGTGTACCGGAGGAGGGGTCGGCGGTGACACTACATGCCGGCACTGGCGGCGCCGGGGACCGGAGGATCTCCGATCATCGGTCGTGCCCGGCCCTGGTCAGGGCCTACTTGAGGGGCGCCTCCGGCAGGACTTGAACCTGCGACCTTCGGATTAGAAGTCCACTGCTCTATCCATCTGAGCTACGGAGGCCGGCGGGGCGATGGTACGACCTCGACGGAGCGGCGCGGCGGGGATCAGGTGCCGGCCTGGGCCGTGACCCGCCCGGCCGTCGCCGCCCGCCACAGCTCCCGCACCAGCAGGACGAGGAAGAACTGGGCCACGGCCAGGCCGGCGATGGTCGCTCCCCCGGCCGTGCCGTGGTGGTAGCTGACGACCAGTCCGGCCACCACGCTCACCGCGCCCAGGCCCACGGCCACCACCATCATCACCGGCACCCTCCGGACCAGCAGGCCGGCGGTGGCCGGCGGGCCGATGAGCAGGCCGAAGACCAGCAGGGTCCCGATGGCGTCGAACGAGGCCACGATGGCCACGGCCAGCAGGGCCAGGAGGGCGGCGTGGGCCAGGGCCGGTCGCATGCCCAGGGTGCGGGCCTTGTCCGGGTTGAAGGCCAGGGCCATGAACGGGCGGTGCAGCACCACCGACGCCACCACGACCACTGCGGCCCCCACGGCCTGGCCCCGCAGGTCGGCGGCCCGCACCCCCAGCACGTCGCCGAACAGGAGGGCGGTCACGTCGGTGGTGAACGACGAAGACCGGGAGATGATGACGATCCCCAGGGCCAGCATGCCGACGAACAGCAGGCCGATGCCCACGTCCTCCCGCACCTGGACCCGCCGGCCCACGAGGGTGACGGCGCCGCTCATCAACAGGGCGGCCACCAGCGCGCCCACCGTGGGGCTGAACCCCCACAGCACGGCCAGGGCCAGGCCGGGGATCACGCCATGAGCCAACGCGTCACCCAGGAAGGTGAGGCCCCGCACCACGATCCACGTGCCCACCACGGCGGTGGCGACCGAGGCGATGAGCCCGGCCAGGAGGGCCCGCTGCATGAACGCCGGCTCGAACGGGTCGGCCAGCCAGGCCGGGAGCACCGTGTCGGCCAGGCCGAGGAGCCACATGAGGTCGAGCCTCCTGCGAGGGCGGAGAGGGTGGGCGGAGCGGGTGGCCGGGGCCGGAGCGGTACGCTATCGGAGAATCGTTCTCATTCGCACGACAGCCCGGTCCGGTGGCCACGACCCCATGCCTCCCCCCCACGCCCTCACCGCCTCGTCCCTCACCCTGGCCCACGGCACCCGGCCGGCGCTGGAGGGGGCCACCTTCGCCATCCCCGCCGGCGCGCTGGTGGCCCTCATCGGGCCCAACGGCTCGGGCAAGTCGTCCCTGCTGCGGGCCGCCGCCGGCCTCCTGGCGCCCCGCGGCGGCTCCATCGAGGTCCCGGCGGCGCGGCGGCGCGGCGGCGTCAGCCTCGTGCTCCAGACCACCGACGTCGACGCCGCCCTGCCGCTGACGGTGGCCGAGGCGGTGGCCATGGCCCGCTACCCGCACCGGGGTGGGCTCCGGCGCTTCCGGGCCGACGACCGCCGGGCCGTGGCCGTGGCCATGGAGCGCATGGACGTGGCCGACCTGGCCCGGCGCCAGCTCCACCAGCTCTCCGGCGGGCAGCGCCAGCGGGTGCTGGTGGCCCAGGGCCTGGCCCAGGAGGCCGACCTGCTCCTCCTCGACGAACCGGTCACCGGCCTCGACGTGGTGTCCCGCGGCCGCATCGAGGGAGCCATGGCCGAGGAGGTGGCGGCCGGGCGGACGGTGCTGGTCTCGACCCACGACCTGGCCGATGCCCGCCGGGCCGACCTGGTGCTCCTGCTGGCCAACCGGGTGGTGGCCTTCGGCCCGCCCGACGAGGCCCTCACCGACGTGGCCCTCGCGGAGGCCTACGGTGGGCGCCTGGTCCGGCTCGGCGGTGACCTGGTCGTCCTGGACGACCCCCACCACCACGGCCGTGAGCCGTGCGCGGACCAGACCCACCGGCACGATCACCCCCACACCGCGCTCCACCCGTCCCCGTGACCCAGGAGGCTCGTTGGACACCCCCGATCCTCTCGAGAGCACCCGGGCGCTCTGGACGTCGGGGGACTACGCCACCGTCGGCGACCTGTTCGCGGCGGCCGGCGAGGGGCTGATCGCGCACCTCGACGTGGCCGGGTGTGACGTCCTGGACGTGGCCTGCGGCACGGGGAACACCACGCTGGCCGCGGCCCGGGCCGGGGCCACCCGCGTCGTCGGCGTGGACCTCACCCCCGCGCTGCTGGCCGAGGCCGCGGCCCGGGCGACGGCGGCCGGGCTGGCCGACCGGGTGGAGTGGCGGGAGGCCGACATGGCCCACCTCCCGGTGCCGGACGCCTCGTTCGACCGGGTGGTCTCCACCTTCGGGGCCATGTTCGCCAACGACCAGCAGCAGGTGGCAGGGGAGCTGCTGCGGGCCTGCCGCCCGGGCGGCGTGGTGGGGGTCACGGCCTGGGCGATCGACAGCCTGTTCGGCCAGATCACCGACGTCCTCCTGGCCGTCTTCCTCGAGCCCCCGGAGCCGGCGCCGGGCCCCCGGGACTGGGCCGACCCCATCTACCTGCCCGAGATCTTCGGCGTCCCCGAGGACGCCCTGCGCGGCGAGGAGCGGGCGGTGGAGTGGATCGTGCCCTCGGCCGAGGCCGCCGTCGACCTGCTGGCCCGCGCCGCCGGGCCGATCATCGCCGCCCGGGTCGCCCTGGGCGAGCGCTGGCCCGACGCCCGGGCCATGGTCGTGCACGTCGTGGAGCAGAGCGGGACCCCGACCGACGACGGCCGGCTGCGGCTGGAGCTCGGGTACCGGATGACGACCCTGGTCAAGGGCTGATCGGCTGCTGGCGCTCACATGGGCCCGGTCGGAGCCCGACGAGAAGAAGGAGCCTCGGCCGAGGGTGCGCGACCGGCGTGGCCTGCGGTGGGAGGCTGGTGCCATCCGCTCCGACGAAGTTTGTTACAGTCTCGTGACCCTTCCCGGTCGTCCCTCCTCGTCCCACCACCCCCGCCGGAGTCCGCGCATCGTGCGTCGCATCCCGCTCATCCTGATGATCCTGGCCGTCTTCGTGGCTGTGGCCGTGAGCCCCCACGGGGCCGGGGCCCAGACCGATGCCGAGCGGGAGCGCGACAGGGTCCGGACCGAGCGGGGCCGGGTGGCGGCCAACGTCGACGCCCTCACCGCCGACAAGACCGAGATCGACCGCGCCCTCCGCGACCTCGATGACCAGCTCCGGGCCGAGGAGGACGCCCTGGCCTCGGCCGAGCGCGAGGTGCAGGCGGCCGAGGAGGCCGAGCGCCGGGCCCAGGCCGGCATCGACGAGGCCGCCGGCGAGCTGGCCGACCTGGAGGAGCAACTCCGCCAGCAGATGATCGAGGCCTACACCGACCCCAACGGTCACTCCTTCGCCTCCGTGCTCGACGCCGACTCGGCCACCGACATCGTGAAGCGCCGGGCCATCCTCAACACCCAGAACGCCCACGACGAGGACCTGAGCGACGAGGTGAAGGCGGCCCGGACCGAGCTCCAGGCCCAGCGCCGGGCGGCCGCCGCGGCCCGGACCCGGGCCGAGGAGACCCGGGCCGAGGTCCAGGACCGCATCGACCGGGTCGAGACGGCCCGGCAGCAGCAGCAGACCTTCATCGAGTCCGTGCAGGAGCGCATCAACCGCGAGCTGGCCCGCTCCCTGGAGCTGGGCCGCCAGGACCGGGAGCTCTCCACCCGCATCGCCCAGGAGCAGGCCCGGCTCCAGGCCCAGCTGGCCTTCGTCCAGCACCAGCAACGGCAACAGCGCGAGCAGGCCGAGCAGCAGGCCAGGCCGGACCCGGGCCCGACCTACCAGGACGGGGGCCGGGAGACCGAGCCCGTCGCCAGCCCCGGGCCGGTCACCTCCTCGGGCAGCGGCACCGGTGGCATCGCCCTGTGCAACGCGGCCGGCATCACCGTGAACTGCTCGATCGCCGAGAACGTGCGGGGCCTGATCGCCGCCGCATCGGCCGCCGGCGTGACCCTGACCGGCTCCGGGTACCGCGACCCCGCCCGCCAGATCGCCCTCCGCCAGCAGCACTGCGGGTCCAGCTACTACGCCATCTACCAGATGCCGTCGTCGCAGTGCCGGCCCCCGACCGCCACCCCGGGCTCGTCGCAGCACGAGGTCGGCCTGGCCATCGACTTCTCGCAGTACAGCTTCGGCTGGCTCAAGGCCAACGCCGCCCGCTTCGGCTTCTACAACCTGCCGTCCGAGGCGTGGCACTGGAGCACGACGGGCACCTGACCCGCCCGCGGGCGGCTCCGCGCCGACCGGGTCGATCACGTGGCCCGCCGCCGGGCGGGCACGCTAGGGTCCCCACCTCCTGGTGGTCGTAGCTCAGCTGGTCAGAGCGCCGCGTTGTGGTCGCGGATGTCGGGGGTTCGAATCCCCTCGGCCACCCCATCCGATGGCCGGCCTCCCCACCGGGAGCCGGCCGTCGGCGCGCCAGCCGGCGGCTGGCCGCGGGCCGATCGGCTTGGGTCCCGATCGGGGTCGGCGCACTAGGATCGGCCCTCGTGCCCGGCTCCGCCAGGCGCTCGCGCCTCTAGCTCAACGGCAGAGCAACGGACTCTTAATCCGCAGGTTCCGGGTTCGAATCCCGGGGGGCGCACCCAGCAACGTCCCTGGTAGCAGGTGGTTTTCAGAGCCCTTGAGACGGGTCGTGAGACCGCCCGTGAGCGTCTCGTCACCCTTCGACGAGCGGAGAGGGCGTGCGAGGGATGCGTCGCACGCGGTTGAACACCGCCGGCGCTAGGACACGCCCCAACCCCGCATCAAGGGCGTGGCGGCGAGTTCCTCCCAAGTGGCCTCGTCGCTCGTCGTGGCAGCCGCCGCCACCCCGGCCGTCGTCGCCGTCAACTCGGGGCCGCACGGCTGGGGTCCCGGGTCCGGGGGCACCACGATCGTCGGCGGCTTCGCGCGGGGGTGGCGGAAGTCGAGTACGCCGGCGATGTTGTTCGAGGCGGCGTCCCTGGGCGTGAGGGGTGAGAGGCCGAAGCGCCACTCGACGAGCTTGGGAATGGCGCTGTGCTCGAACACCGTCCGGGTCAACCGCTTCCTACGGGTGAACGGTGACACCAGGAAGGTCGGGACCCGGAAGCCGGCCTGGCCGTGGTCGGGGTTCGTCACGTCACCGCCGGGGTTCGACACGAGGTCGGGGAAGCGAGGCGGAGCGACGGTGTCGAAGAACCCACCCCACTCGTCGTAGGTGATGATGAGCAGCGTCGACGACCACTGCGGGCTGCGCACGACGGCGTCGACGACCCGGCCGACGAAGTTCTGGCCCCGGCGGATGTCGGCGTGCGGGTGGTCGTCGTTCTGCGTGTCACCGAGGAAGCCCGGATCGACGTACGAGTACGACGGCAGCCGCCCTCCGGCGGCGTCGGCGAAGAACTCGTCGACCCGCTTCGACAGCCCCTGGTACTTCCCGCCGTAGAGGGCGAGGAACGGCAGGTCGCTGAAGTAGTAGGCGGACGGTATCCCTGCCTCGATCAAGCGGTCCCAGATCGTGGGCAGCGCGCAGACGTCGAAGGTGTTCCGGATGCGGTCCGTTGCGGCGGAGTGGGTGTAGAAGCGGTTCGGGTAGGTCGGGCCGAGGATGCTCGCGAACCAGTGGTCGCAAACCATGAACTCGTCCACCAGCTGCCGTGTCAGCGGGAGGTCGTCCCTCGTGTAGTACCCCAGGGCGTAGTCGTCGTTGCGCCCCCGCCGAAACCCATCGCACCGACCACCGTTCAGCTGCACCCGTCCACCGGTGTAGGAGTGGTCGGGGTCGTTGAAGCCGCAGCCCGTGTAGTCGGTCAGGTGGTGCGTTCGGTGCCGGCGGCCTTCGTCGTCCCGATAGGTCAGGTTGC
>DASQKY010000018.1 GCA_035630295.1 Acidimicrobiales bacterium
GGCGGCGATCGTGCCGACGCCGATCAGGCACGTCAGCACCGTGTAGAGGGTCGTCGACCGGCGCGAGCGCACGAACGACGACAGCAGCATGAGCACGAGCGCTCCGCCGACGAGCACCATCAGCGGTGCTTCGGCGGCCCAGTCGATCGTCGGGGTCTCGATGGGGGTCGGGTCGACCGGCAGCGGCTGCGACAGGGAACCGAGAACGGCGATCACTTGCCTGCCTCCGCATGCTCGTCGGCGCCGTCAGCGGCGTCCGCGTCGTCGTCGCCGGATGGCTCGGCCTCTTCGTGGTCGACCGGCGCCGGCTCCTCGACCGAGGGCGACACGAAGTCGCTGTTGCCCTCGACGTGGGCGATCAGGCGGTCGACGGCCGGCTCCATGCGCTCGAGCACCGGCTTGGGGTAGATGCCCATGAACACGATCAGCCCGAGGAGCGGGGCCAGCACGGCGCCCTCGCGCCAGGTCAGCTCGCCGAAGCCCTTGTTGTCCTCGTCGACCTCGCCGTGGAACACCCGCTGGTAGGCCCACAGCAGGTAGAGGGCGGCGAGGATCACGCCGGCCGCGGCCGCCACCGCCCACCACCGGCGGGTCAGGAACGAGCCGTTGAGCACCAGGAACTCGCCGACGAAGCCGTTGAGCCCGGGCAGGCCGATCGACGACAGCATCACCAGGGTGAACACCCCGGCGAAGATCGGGGCCACCCGCTGCAGGCCCCGCAGCGCAGCGATCTCGCGGGTGTGCCGGCGCTCGGAGATCATGCCGACCAGGAGGAACAGCGCGCCGGTCGAGACGCCGTGGTTGATGTTCTGCAGCAGCCCGCCCTGCACGCCCTGGGTGGTCATGGCGAAGGTGCCCAGCACGATGAAGCCCAGGTGGGCCACCGACGAGTAGGCCACCAGCCGCTTGAGGTCCTTCTGCATCGTGGCGACGATGGCGCCGTAGAGGATGCCGATGACGCCCAGGGTGACGAGCCCGGGGGCGAAGAAGTTGGCCGCGTCGGGGAACAGGTACAACCCGAACCGCAACAGGCCGTAGGTGCCCAGCTTGAGCATGACCCCGGCCAGGATCACCGACCCGGCCGTCGGGGCCTGGGTGTGGGCGTCGGGCAGCCACGTGTGCAGCGGGAACAGGGGCACCTTGATGGCGAAGGCGATGGCGAAGGCCAGGAACAGCCAGCGCGCCGTGGTGGTGGCGATCTCGCCCTGCTGCGAGGCGATGGTGACCAGGTCGAAGGTGACCTGCCCGGTGGCCCGCCCGTGGAGCACGGCGGTGGCGATGAGGCCGACCAGCATGAAGGCCGAGCCGAACATCGTGTACAGGAAGAACTTCATCGAGGCGTAGCGCCGCTCGGCGTAGCCCCACCCGCTGATGAGGAAGTACATCGGCACCAGCACGATCTCGAACATCACGAAGAAGACGAAGAGGTCGAGGGCCAGGAACACGCCCAGGCAGCCCGCCTCCAGCAGCAGCAGCCAGGCCAGGAACGGCTTCTCGTCGTGGGGGGCCGGCGCCCCGATGATGGCGATGGGGAACAGCACGCCCGTCATCACCAACAGGAACAGGGAGATGCCGTCGACACCCAGGTGCCAGGAGATGCCCAGGTCGCGGATCCAGGAGTACTGCTCGACCATCTGGAACTCGGCCCCGCCGGCCTCGAAGGCCACCAGGGTGGCGATGGTCAGGGCGCCGGTCAGCACCGAGACCAGCAGCGCCACCGTGCGGCACAGCTCGGGCCGGCGCTTGGACAGGAGCCCCACGACCAGGGCCCCGGCGGCCGGCAGCACCACCAGGGTGGTGAGCAGCGGGAAGGTGGCGTGCGCCCCCTCGGTGGCGGCCAGCACGGCGCTCACAGGACCACCCCCCGGAAGACCATGACCGCCACCACGACCACGGCCCCGAAGGCCACGAACCCGGCGTAGGCCCGGACGAAGCCGGACTGGGTCCGGCGCAGGCCCCCGCCGGTGCCTCGCACCAGCCAGGCCACGCCGTTGACGGCGCCGTCCACCACCGTGCGGTCGAACCAGGCCAGCGTGTCGAAGGCGATGCGGCCCGGCCCCCCGGCGAAGGCGGCCAGGCCCGAGTCGTAGTACCACCCCCGGGCCAGGAGCGCGGGCTCGGCCGGCTGCTCGGCCCGGCGGCGCCGGAGGTAGAGGGCGACGGCGGCGGCGATGCCGACCAGGCCCCCGACCACGGCCACCGCGGCCAGGGCCCACTTGGTGCCGGTGGCCACGGCCAGGTGGTGCTCACCGGGGGCCACCACCGGCTCCAGCCAGTGCTCGAGCCGCTTGGTGCCGCTGGTGAAGGGGAGCTGGAGGGCCCCGCCGGCGACGGCCAGCACGGCCAGCACCACCAGGGGCAGGGTCATGGTCCACGATGACTCGTGCGGCTGGATGGGACCCAGGGGCCCGACGCCGTGGGGCAGGTGGCCGCTCTCGTACACGTTCACCACCGTGGGCGAGGCCGCCTCGTCGCCGTCGGGCCGGCCCTCGGCCTCCCCGTCGGCGGACCCGGCCGGCACCCCCCGCTCCCGGGCCAGGTCGGGGGCGGCCTCGGCCAGCGGCCGGTCCCACCGGGCCTCGCCGAAGAAGGTCAGGAACACCTGGCGGCTCATGTAGAAGGCGGTGAGGATGGCGGTCACGAAGCCCACCGCCCACAGCGCCGGGCTCAGGTCCCAGGCGTAGAGCAGGATCTCGTCCTTCGACCAGAAGCCGGAGAACGGCGGCACCCCGGCGATGGCCAGCCAGCCCACGATGAAGGTGGCCGAGGTGACGGGCAGCAGCTTCCGGAGGGCGCCCATGCGCCGCATGTCCTGCTCGTCGCCCAGGCCGTGGATGACCGAGCCGGAGCCGAGGAAGAGCAGGGCCTTGAAGAAGGCGTGGGTGACCATGTGGAAGATGGCGGCCACGTACGCCCCCGACCCGACGGCCAGGAACATGTAGCCCAGCTGCGAGATGGTGGAGTAGGCCAGCACCTTCTTGATGTCGGTCTGGGCCACGGCCACGGTGGCCGCGAACAGGGCGGTGGCCGCGCCGACCACGGCGATGACGGTCGGCACCCAGTCCGAGCCGACGGCGATCACCGGGTTCATCCGGGTCAGCAGGTACACGCCGGAGGTGACCATGGTGGCGGCGTGGATCAGGGCGGAGACGGGCGTGGGGCCGGCCATGGCGTCGGGCAGCCACACGAACAGCGGGAGCTGGGCCGACTTGCCGGCCGCCCCCACCAGGAGCAGCAGGGTGATGGCGGTGGCCGTGGTGGTGGCCAGCCCGCCCGCCCCGGCCTGGATGTCGACGTAGCGGATCGACCCCAGGGCGGTGAAGGTCAGGAACATGGCCACCATGTAGCCCCAGTCGCCGACGCGGTTGGTGACGAAGGCCTTCTTGCCGGCCGAGGCGTTGGCGTCCGAGGTGTGCCAGAACGAGATGAGGAAGTAGGAGCACGCCCCCACCCCCTCCCAGCCCAGGAAGGTGACCAGCAGGTTGTCGCCCAGCACCAGCATGAGCATGGAGAAGACGAACAGGTTCAGGTAGACGAAGAACTTCGAGAAGTCCCGGTCGCCGTGCATGTAGCCGATGGCGTACAGGTGGATGAGGGTGGCGATGCCGGTGATGAACAGGCACATGGTCACCGACAGGGGGTCGGCCAGGAAGCCCACGTCGACCGAGAAGCCCCCGGCCGGCACCCACTCGAACAGCACCTGGGAGAAGGCCCGCTCCTCGCCGTGGCGGCCCAGCATGCCGACGAAGACCACGGCGCTGGCCACGAAGCTGCCCCCCACCGCGGCGGTGGCCAGCCAGCCGGCCAGCGGCTCGCCCAGGCGGCGACCCAGGACCATGAGGACCACGAAGCCGGCCAGGGGCAGGGCAGGGATGAGCCAGGTCAGCTCGAGCATGTGGTGTCAGCCCCTGAGGTACGAGGCGTCGTCGGCGGTGGCCGCGGGCGACCGCCGGAGGATGGAGACGATGATGCCGAGTCCGACGACCACCTCGGCCGCCGCCACCACCAGGACGAAGAAGACGACCACCTGGCCCCCCACGTCGTCGAGGCGGCGGGCGAAGGTGACGAAGGTGAGGTTGACGGCGTTGAGCATCAGCTCGATGCACATGAACATCACGAGGGGGTTGCGCCGGACCATCAGCCCGGCGGCGCCCATGGCGAAGAGCACGGCGCCCAGCGACAGGTACCAGCCCGAGGAGACGGCGGCCAGCATCACTCCTCCTCCTCGTAGACGACCTCGCCCGGCAGCACCGGGACGTCCTCCTCCGCGTCGACCTGGGGGCCGGGCCGGGTGCGGGCCAGCAGCACCGCGCCGACCACGGCGATGACCAGCAGCAGGGAGGTGATCTCGAAGGCGAAGAGGTGGTCGGTGAAGAGGAGGCGGCCGATCTGGGCCACGTCCTCGCCGTCGCGGACCCAGCGCTCGGAGGCGGCCGGCACGCCGGTCACGGTGCTGGTGGCCACCACCAGCACCATCCCCGCTCCGATGAGCACGCCCAGGGCTATGGCCACCGGTCGCTGGCCCACCAGGGGCTCGGCGTCGAGGTCGTCGGCCTGGTCGACGCCCAGCAGCATGATGACGAACAGGAACAGCACCACGATGGCGCCGGCGTACACGATGACCTGCACGGCGGCCAGGAAGTTGGCCTCCTGGGCCACGAACAGCACGGCGATGCCAAACAGGGTGGCCACCAGCGAGAGGGCGGCGTGCACGGGGTTGCGCTGGAGGATCACGCCGGCCGCGCCCCCCAGCACGACGAGGGCGGCGATGGCGAAGACGACGACCTCGACCATCAGTGCCCCTCGCCCACGTCACTGGTGGTGGAGGCCCGGGGCTCATCGGCGGCCTGCTCGCCCTGGCCCCGCTCGGGCGGGCGGACTCCGAAGCCCAGCTCGCCCGACCAGGCCACCACGCCCTCGTAGGCGGCGTCACCGGACGGGGAGGTGGCCCGCATCCACGCCGAGGTGAGGGGGACCACCACCTCGGCGTCGGTCCAGTCCTCCCACGGCAGCACCTGGGGCCGGCCGTCGTCGTCGACCAGCAGCTCGGCCTTGGTGTAGATGCCGTCGGACCGGTTGGTGAAGGAGAACTCGAACAGCTTGGACTCGGTGATGGCCTCGGTGGGGCAGGCCTCGACGCACAGGTCGCAGTGGATGCAGCGCAGGTAGTTGATCTCGTAGACGTAGCCGTAGCGCTCGCCCGGGCTCACCGGGTCGCCGGGCGGGTTGTCGGCGCCCCGTACGTAGATGCAGCGGGCCGGGCACACGCCGGCGCACAGCTCGCACCCGATGCACTTCTCCATGCCGTCCTCGTACCGGTTGAGGACGTGCCGGCCGTGGAAGCGCTCCGGCTTCGGGCGCTTGCCGCCCTCGTCCTTGACGTAGGGCCGGGTGACCCGCTGGCGCTTGCCCATCTGCCGCAAGGTGACCAGGAAACCTCCGAGGTAGCCCATCAGGCCCCCACCTCCTCGTCGAGCCGGCGGGCCCGGCGGGCGGCCCGCAGGGCCAGCGCCAGGAGGCCGTAGCAGGCCGCCACCGCGGCCGCCCCCACCACGGGGACCACCAACGGGTTCCAGCCCTCGTCGTCGCCCACCCGGTAGCCGGCCACGATCAGCAGCCAGCCCAGGGCCAGGGGGATCAGCACCTTCCAGCCCAGGTCCATGAGCTGGTCGTAGCGGACCCGGGGCAGGGTGGCCCGGAACCACACGAACATGAACAGGAAGACGAACAGCTTCACGGTGAACCAGACCGTGCCCCACAACCAGCCCGGCCCGACCGGCACCGGTCCCGACGGCCCGCCGAAGAACAGGGTGACGATGATGGCCGACATGGTCACCGTGTTCATGAACTCGGCCAGGAAGAACAGGGCGAAGCGGAACGAGGCGTACTCGGTGTTGAACCCGCCCACCAGCTCCTGCTCGGCCTCGACCAGGTCGAACGGGGGACGGTTGAGCTCGGCGGTGGCGGCGATGAGGAAGATCACGAAGGGCACGAAGCCGGTGACCCACAGGTTCCAGCTCCAGGTGCTCTGGCTGGCCACGATGCCGTTGGTGCTGAGGGTGCCGGCGGTGAGCACCACGGTGACCACCGACAGGCCCAGGGCCGCCTCGTAGGACACCATCTGGGCCGAGGCCCGGACCGCGCCCAGCAGCGGGTACTTCGAACCCGAGGACCAGCCGGCCAGCATGATCCCGTACACCGCGATCGACGACATGGCCAGGATGAGCAGCACACCCACCGGCGGGTCGGCCAGCTGCAGGAACGTCGTCCGCCCGAAGATCTCCACCGTGCCGTCGCGGCCGCCGGTGAAGTCACCCCCCACCGGGATGACGGCGAAGACCAGGAAGGCCGGCACCGCGGTGAGGTAGGGGGCCAGCACGAAGATCCGGCGGTCGGCCCGGTCCGGGACCTGGTCCTCCTTCATGAAGAACTTGAGGCCGTCGGCCACCGTCTGGAACAGGCCGAAGGGCCCGGCCCGGTTCGGGCCCAGGCGGTTCTGGAGGTCGCCGATGACCTTGCGCTCGAACCAGACCATGAACAGGACCGACACCAGCAGGAGGGTGAAGGCGACGACGGTCTTGAGGAGCACGACCAGGACGACGGCCAGGTCGATGTCGCCGGCCAGGAGCGGGTCGGCGGCCAGGACGTGGGCCAGCATCAGGCCGTCTCCAGCCGGATCTCGGTCACCGGCTGGCTGCTGTCGACCAGGTCGGCCACGCCCCCGGCCCGGCGGCGGCGGGCCACGGCGGCCACGCCCCGGGGCACGCCCGGGTCGGCCACCACCGGCAGGGTGATGGTGGCCCGGGGCGAGATGGCCCGGACCCTGGCCCCGGGGTCGACCCCGAGGCGATCGAGCACCGACGGGTGGACCCGGAGGGGGGCCTCGGCGGCCAGCCCGGCCAGGATCGGGGCCTGCTGGACCAGGGTGCCGTCGTCGTAGAGGGTGCGGGTGACCACCAGGCGCAGGGCGTAGGAGTCGACCGGGGGCACCGGCGTGGGCGCCGGCGCCTCGAATCGGACACCCTCGGGGTCGCCGCCGGCCGGCCCGGTGCCGGCCGGGTCGGCCTCGGGCACCACCACGTCCTGGGCGGCCCGGCCGCCGCCCTCCTCGGCCTCGGGGTCGACCCGGGCCGCCTCGGCGTCATCGGCGCCCTCGGGCCCGGCCGGCTCGGAGTCCCCGTGGGCCGAGCCCTGGCCGCTGGGTTCGGGCCCCTCGTCCTGGACCACGTCGGGCGCGTCGGCTCCCCCGGCGGGGTCGGCATCGGCGCCGCCCACCGCCTCGCCGGTGCTGGTCACCTCGGTGGTGGCCGCCGGGGCGGCGCCCAGCGGGGCCACCACGCCGTCGCCCGCCTCGGCCAGGAGCTGGGCGGTGATGCCGCGATGCGACGGGGCCACCGCCTCGATCTCGGCCCAGATGTCGGCCACGGACTCCAGGCCCAGGTCGGCCCCCAGGCGGAAGGCCAGCTCGGCGGCCACCATCCAGTCCGGGCGGGCGGTGCCGGGCCCGGTGACGGCCTGGGCCAGGAGGCTGATCCGGCCCTCGACGTTGGTGTGGGTGCCGTCGACCTCGTCGGGCCCGGCCGCCGGGAAGACCACGTCGGCCCGGGTCGAGGACTCGGTCAGGAACAGGTCCGATGCGATGACGGTCCGGGCCCCGGCCAGGGCCCGGGCCGCCAGCTCCCGGTCGGGGTGGTCGGCCAGGGGGTCGGCCCCCAGCAGCACCAGGACGTCGATCCGCCCCTCGGCCGCCGCGGTCAGGATGCCGGTGGCGTCGAGGCCCCGTTCGGTCGGGACGGTGTCCCAGACCACGCCCATCCGCTCGGCCCCGGCGGCCAGGGTGGTCCGGCCGGGCAGGAGCCCGGGGGCCAGGCCCATGTCGAGGGCGCCGTGCACGTTGGCCCGCCGGAGCAGCGGCAGGACCGGGGCCTCGGGCCGGGCCCGGGCCACCACGGCGGCGGCGTCGACGGTGTAGCCCGCGCTCTCGGCCACCGAGGCCCGCCCCAGGGCGACGGCCAGGTCGTCGCCGCCCAGCAGGTCCCGGGCCGCGGCCAGGGCCTCGGGGTCGACGCCGTCAGGGGCCGGGCCGTCCTCCAGCAGGGCCGACACCAGGGCCGGGAGCAGGGCCGGCTCGGGGTGGAAGGCGGCCGTGGCCAGCTCGTCGAGCACGGTGCCGGTGGGGGTGATGGCCACCAGCCGGGCCCCGTCCTCGCGCACGGCGTGGCGCAGCCGGAGGTAAAGGACCGCCAGCTCCTCGCGGGGGTCGGGGCCGATCCACAGGATGGTGCCGCCGGGCCGGCACAGGCGGTCGATGGTGGCCCGGGGCAGCCCCAGCACCACCTCGGCCGGCAGCCCGTCGCCCATCTGGGCGTCGACGTTGTCGGTGCCCAGGACGCCCTTGGCCAGCTTGGCCCAGGCGTAGGCGCCCTCGTTGGGCAGGCGGGCCCCGCCCAGCACGGCGATGCTGGCCGGCCCCCGGCCCCGCCGGGCCTCGTCCAGGGCCCGGGCGGCCAGGCCCAGGGCCTCGGACCACCCGGCCCCGACCAGCGCGTCGCCCTCCCGCCGGAGGGGGGCGCCGAGGCGCTCCTCGGACTCGATGGCCTGGTAGCCGTAGCGGCCCTTGTCGCACAGCCAACCCCAGTTCACGGGGTCGATGTCGACGCCGTTGTGCCGGTTGACCCGGTCGCGCGACGTGTCGATCACGATCCGGCACCCCATGGCGCAGCCCTGGCACGTCGACTCGACCTGGGCCAGGTCCCAGGGCCGGGCCTTGAACCGGTACGACACCGAGGTGAGGGCGCCGACCGGGCAGATCTGCACGGTGTTGCCGCTGTAGTACGAGGCGAAGGGGTGGTCGGGGAACGTGTTGACCTGCGTCTGGTTGCCCCGGTCCAGGAAGTGGATGAGCGGCTCGCCGGCCACGTCCTTGGCGAAGCGGGTGCAGCGGTCGCAGAGGATGCAGCGCTCCCGGTCCAGGGCCACCAGGTCGCTGACGGGGATGGGCTTCTCGAAGTGCCGCTTCTCCTCGACCATCCGCGACTCGCCCGGGCCGTGGGACATGGCCTGGTCCTGGAGCGGGCACTCGCCGCCCTTGTCGCACACCGGGCAGTCGAGCGGGTGGTTGACCAGCAACAGCTCCAGCACGCCGGTCTGGGCCTTGATGGCCACCGGGGTCCCGGTCTCCACCTTCATGCCGTCGGCGGCCTCGATCATGCACGACGGCTGGAGGGCGGGCCCCCGCCCGGTGTCCACCTCGACCAGGCACTGCCGGCACATGCCGACCGGCCGCATGCGGGAGTGGTAGCAGAACCGGGGGACGTACACGTCGGCCCGCTCGCAGGCCTCGATGAGCAGCTCGCCCCGGGGCACCTGGAGCTCGCGCCCGTCGACGGTGATGGTCACGCCGGCCTCGGCCGGGGACTCCACGTCGGTCACGAGGCCACCTCCTCGGGGGCCGGGGTGGGGGCGGCGACGTAGGCGCCGCCGGCCATGGACACGGTGACCGGCACCGGCGCCCCGCCCAGCCGGGCCTCGAACTCGTCCCGGAACCGGGTCACGGCCGAGGCGATGGGCGACACCGCCGAGGGGCCCAGGGGGCAGATGGTGGTCTGCTTGGGGGGCCAGGCGATGCCGGGGCTGATGTTGTCGCACACGTCCAGCAGCAGGTCGAGGTCGCTGGGGCGGCCGTGGCCGTCGAGGATGCGCTCCAGGATCTTCTCCAGCCAGCTCGTGCCCTCGCGGCACGGCGTGCACTTCCCGCACGACTCGCGGGCGAAGAACCGCACCACCCGCAGGGCGGCCTTGACCATGTCGGTGGTCTCGTCCATGACCACGATGGCCCCCGACCCGAGCATGGAGCCGGCCTTGTCGACCGCCCCCTTCTCCAGGGGCAGGTCCAGGTGCTCCTCGTAGAACCAGGGCGCCGAGGCCCCGCCCGGGATGAAGGCCTTCAGGGCGTGGCCGTCGCGGATGCCACCGCCGTAGACGGGGGCGTAGATGAGGTCGCGGAAGGTGGTGACCCCGAACTCGACCTCGTACACGCCCGGGTTCCGGACGTGGCCCGACACCGCGAACATGCGGGTGCCCCGGCTGGCCTCGGCCCCCAGCTCGGCGAAGCTGGCCCCGCCCTCGCGCAGGATCCACGGCAGGTTGGCCAGGGTCTCCACGTTGTTGACCACCGTGGGCTGGAGGTACAGGCCCTTGGCGGCCGGGAAGAAGGGCGGCTTGAGCCGGGGCATCCCCCGGTTGCCCTCCAGCGACTCGATGAGGGCCGTCTCCTCGCCCACGATGTAGGCCCCCGCCCCCCAGTGCAGGACGATGTCGACCGAGAAGTCGGAGCCCAGGATGCCCTGGCCCACGTACCCGGCGGCGTAGGCGTCGTTGAGGGCGGCGGCGATGCGCTCCTGGGCCAGGGCCATCTCGCCCCGCACGTAGAGGAAGGCCTGGGCGCAGCCGATGGCGTAGCAGGCGATGAGCACGCCCTCGATGAGCTGGTGGGGATCGCGCTCCATGAGGATGCGGTCCTTGTAGGTGCCGGGCTCGGACTCGTCGCCGTTGACGACCAGGTACCGGGGCCACACGCCGGGCGGGCAGAAGCCCCACTTGACGCCGGCCGGGAAGCCGGCACCGCCCCGACCCAGGAGGCTGGCCGTCTTCACCTCGCCGACCACCTCGTCGGGCCGCTTGGCCAGGGCCGCCCGCAGGCCCTGGTAGCCGCCGGTGGCCTGGTAGCGGTCCAGGGTGTGGCTGTCGTCGTGGACCAGGCGGGAGGTGATGATCTTGGGTGCGTCGGTGACGGCCACGGCTACCCCTCGCCCTTGGCCGGCGCCGGCCGCGAGGAGATCCACACCGGCTCCTCGCACTCGCCGGGACGGGCCGGGCCCACCGCGGCCCCGGCCGGGATGCGCTGGCGGACCCGGGCCAGGGTGCCGTGGGGGGGGACCTCGTCGTCGAGGCGTCCGGCCCGCAGGTCCTCGACCATGGTGTCGAACTGCTCGGGGGTGATGCGGTGGCGGTACCGGTAGTTGACCTGGAGGCAGGGCGCCTCGGTGCAGGCCGCGATGCACTCCACGTCCTCGACGGTGAACATCCCGTCGGCGGTGGTGGAGCCGGAGCGGACGCCCAGGGACTCCTCGGCGTGGGCCAGCAGCTCCTCGCCCCCCATGAGCTGGCAGGCGATGTTGGTGCACACGTTGATGACGTAGCGGCCCACCGGCTGGCGCTTGAACATCTCGTAGAACGAGCAGGTGCCCAGCACCTCGGCCGGCGTCACCCCCACCAGCTCGGCCAGGTGCTCCATGGCCTCGTCGGTGACCCACCCGTCCTGCTCCTGGGCCAGGTGCAGCAGCGGGATCAGGGCCGACTTCGGCCGCGGGTACCGGGCGATGATCTCCCGGGCCAGCAGCTCGTTGTCCAGCGTGAGGCGGGCCATCAGCGGGCCCCCAACAGAACGGTCGGCCGCAGGCCGGCGACGGGAGCCAGCGCCCGTGAGGTGGAGCTGCAACGCGGGGCAGGCCGCTCGGCGGCACCGGAAGCGGAGCGCAGCAGCGGAGCGAGCGCCAGCGAGCGGAGCCAGGGCGAGCACCGAACCGGAGCCGCCGAGCGGCCACCGACCGAGCGCGGGTTCGGAGCCCTCACCGATCCACCTCGCCCATGATCGGGTCGACGGAGGAGATGACGGCCACGCCGTCGGCGATGAGCCCGTCGTGCATCATGTGGGGCAGCGTCTGGATGTTCACGAACGACGGGCCCCGGACGTGGACGCGGTAGGGCTTGGCCGATCCATCGCTCACGATGTAGCAGCCCAGCTCCCCCCGAGGGGATTCCACCGCGGCGTAGGCCTCGCCGGCGGGGACCTGGAAGCCCTCGGTGAAGATCTTGAAGTGGTGGATCAGGGCCTCCATCGACTCGTCGATGCGGGCCCGGGGCGGCGGGGTGACCTTCTTGTCCTGGACGCGGTAGTCGCCGGCCGGCAGCTTGTCCATGACCTGCCGGATGATCCGGACCGACTCGCGCACCTCGGCCAGGCGGATGGCGTAGCGGTCGAAGCAGTCGCCGTAGGAGCCGACTATGACGTCGAAGTCGACCTGGTCGTAGGCCAGGTACGGCATGTCGCGGCGCAGGTCCCAGGCGTAGCCGGTCGAGCGCAGGATGGGCCCGGTGGCCCCCAGGGCGATGGCCTCCTCGGCGGTGATGACCCCCACGCCCTGGAGCCGGTCGCGGTAGATGGGCTGCTGGGACAGGAGGATCTCGTACTCGTCGAGGCGGCGGGGGATGGCCTCCAGCACCGGCTCGATGCGCTCGACCCAGCCGTCGGGCAGGTCGGCGGCCACGCCCCCGGGGCGGATGAAGTTGTGGTTCATCCGCAGCCCGGTGATGAACTCCAGGACGCGGAGGGTCTCCTCCCGCTCCCGCCAGCCGTAGAGCATCATCGACACCGCGCCCACGTCCATGCCGTTGGTGGCCAGGAACAGCAGGTGCGAGCTGATCCGGTTCAGCTCGGTCAGCAGCATCCGGATCCACACTGCCCGGGGCGGGACCTCGACGCCGAGCAGCTTCTCGACGGCCAGCGAGAAGGCCAGCTCGTTGAACAGCGGCGAGGCGTAGTCCATGCGGGTGACGTTGGTCGGGCCCTGCAGGTAGGTGAGGTCCTCGGCCGTCTTCTCCATGCCGGTGTGGAGGTAGCCCAGCACCGGCTTGGTCCGCACCACCCGCTCGCCGTCGAGCTCGAGCATCAGGCGGAGCACGCCGTGGGTCGAGGGGTGCTGGGGGCCCATGTTGAGGATGGTCGTGGTGGCCGACTCCTCGTCGGCCCCCCGGTCGCCCAGGGCCGCCACCTCGGCCTCCGACAGGCGCAGGACGCTGCCCAGCTCGCGCAGCACCTCGACCCCGCCGGCCACGGGCCGCGGGGCCATCTCCTGGGTCCCCTCGTCGGTGCGGATCACTCCCGCGGTGGTCATGGCGGCCTCCTACCGGGGTCCCGGGTCGCCCTTGAACTGCACCGGGATGCGCCCGGGGGCGTAGTCCTTGCGCAGCGGGTGGCCGACCCAGTCCTCGGGCATCAGGATGCGGGTGAGGTCGGGGTGCCCCTCGAAGCCGATGCCGAACATGTCGAACACCTCGCGCTCGAGCGCCTCGGTGCCGGGGTGGACCTCGAAGAGCGAGGGCACGGTGGGGTCGTCCCCGGGGACCTGCACCTTGATCCGGAGGCGCTCGGCCCGCTGGTGGCTGATCAGCGTCACCACCACCTCGAAGCGCTCGGGGGCGACGCCGTCGGGCAGGGCCCGGGGGGCGGCGTTGGCCAGGTGGTCGACCGCGGTGACGTCCAGGCACATCAGCCAGCCCTCGTCGCGCAGGGCCCGGACCACCTCGGCCAGCCGGTCGCGGGTCGGGTGCAGCGTCACCTCGCCCAGGGCGGTGGTGAGGGGGGCGCCGTGCACGGCTTCCGGCTCGGACGGCGCCGGGGCGACGGCGTCGCCGTCAGCGGGGGCGGCGTCGGGATCGGACACGGTCAGCTCCGCCCGGAGAGCACGACCGGGGCGGCCTGGCCGTCCCGCTGGGTGACGGTGAGGCCCGCCCCGGCCCCCGACTCCGCCCGCCGGCGCAGGAGCTCGCCGCTCCCGATCTTGCCGTGCAGCGTGTTGATGGCGTGGATGAGCGTCTCGGGGCCGGGGGGGCAGCCGGGCGCGTACACGTCGACGGGGACGATCTGGTCGACGCCCTGGACGATGGCGTAGTTGTTGAACATGCCCCCGGAGCTGGCGCAGACCCCCATGGAGATCACCCACTTGGGCTCCATCATCTGGTCGTAGACCTGGCGGAGCACGGGCGCCATCTTCTGCGAGACCCGGCCGGCCACGATCATGAGGTCGGCCTGGCGGGGCGAGGCGCGGAACACCTCCATGCCGAAGCGGGCCAGGTCGTAGTGGGGGCCGCCGGCGGCCATCATCTCGATGGCGCAGCAGGCCAGGCCGAACGTGTTGGGCATCAGCGAGGAGCGCCGGGCCCAGTTGACCAGGTCCTCGACCTTGCCGGTGAGGAAGTTGTGGTCGAGGCCCTCCAGGCCCTTCTGCACGTCCCAGCCCATCAGGCCGCCTCCTCCTCGTCGGCCGGGGGGCGGCCCTCCAGGCCGACCCGCCGGATGGTGGTGGCCGTCGTCCGGGACGGCGACACCATGTCCTGCTGCCCGACGAGGCGCCCGTGACGCAACGGGCCCCACTCCAGGGCGCCGTTGGAGATGAGGAACAGGAAGGAGGCGAACACGATGGCCGCGAAGAGGATCATCTCGACCAACCCGAACACGCCCAGCTCCCGGTGGATGACGGCGTAGGGGTAGAGGAACACGACCTCGATGTCGAAGACGATGAAGATCATGGCCACCAGGTAGAAGCGCACCGGGAAGCGCTCCGGGGGCTCCTGCGACGGGACGATGCCGCACTCGTAGGGCGCGCTCTTGGCCGCCGTGGGGAGGCGGGGGGCCAGCAGCCCCGACGCGACCCTGCTCACGACCGCGAACAGCACGGCCAGGACGAACAGGGTGACGACGGGCAGGTACTGGCCCACGGCTCAGCCCCCGGCTGCCCGGGCCTCGGCCACCAGCTTGTCGCGGCGGTGCAGCGAGTTGCAGCACACGGCGAAGAGGATGGCCGAGGCGATGGTCAAGAAGATGGCCGGCTGGCGGCGGGAGCCGAGGTCGCGCACCATCACCACCGACACCACCGGCTGCTCCTCGTCGGCCTGGGGGGTGGCCGGCGGCTGGCCGGCCACCGTCTCGCGGGGGATGACGGCCTGGGTCCGGACCACGACCCGGTGGGGGGGGTGGCCCAGCGGCCAGGTGGCGATGCGCCCGGCCTTGAACAGAGCCCGGCCCAGGAGCGAGTCGTCGGAGCGGCGGTCCTTGCCCCCCTTGCTCCAGGCGTCGAGCACCACGAAGCCGTCGGCCGAGGGGAACTTCTGCTCCTCGGTCAGGAAGGCCGAGGCGGCGGCCACCGCCTCACCGGTCTGGGGGTCGGCCGCGGCCAGGATGTGCCAGCCGTCGCGCTCGGGCACCTCCTCGGCCAGGTCGGGGTCCACGCTCAGCAGGTCACCGAGCTGCGGGGCCCGCCGGGTGGGGTCGTCGGGGAACTGGCGCTCCAGGTCGGCGTTGCCCTGGATCAGCTCCCGGGGCTCGGGCAGCTCGTCCCGGGGGGGCACGGTGCGGGCCTCGGGGTCGTCGGCCACCGTCAGGTCCCCGAAGTTGACCTCCTCGACGTGCCACGTGGCCACCCGGCCCTGGTAGCCGATGCCGTACATGGACCAGACCAGGCCCATGATCATCATCCAGCCGGCCAGGCCGGTGAGGGAGAGCAGGAAGCCCAGGCGGGCACCGCTGTTGGTGGCCAGCAGCAGGTACACCGAGCCCATCAGCACGGCGACGCCCACGCCGACGGTGAGGATGCCCCGGAACCCGGGGTCCCAGCTCATGGCGGAGAGGATCAGATCCACGGTCTCACAGGCCCCTGACGTAGCGGACGATCTTCTCGACGTCGTCCTTGGACAACATGCCGCCCTGGGTGTCGGGATCGGACGGCTCCTTGGCCTGCACCCCGACCTCCCCGGTCTCGGCGGCGTTGTCGACCTCGGCCGGCGTCTGGCAGAAGCCGGGCATCCGGCCCGCGCCCTGCGCGTTCTGGCCGTAGTTGACGCCCTTCTCGCTGCCGGTGCAGATGAAGTCGACCTGCTGCTCGAGGCCGGCCACCGGGCCCGGGAAGCGGATGCGGCTCACGCCGCCCCGCAGCGACGGGCCGTAGGCGCCGTTGCCGTCGGGGCCCTTCTCGCCGTAGCTCCAGCCCGTGGTGTGGCACCGGCCGCAGGCGAAGGCGCCGCCGGCGTAGCCCGAGTAGTAGCCCAGGTTGAACAGGGCCTCGCCCTCGCTGGCGTAGGGCACGCCGGCCTCCTCGGCCAGGCGCATCTCCTCCTCCACCGCTTCGGCCACCTCCAGGCGGAGCTCCTCGCGGGCCTCCGGGTCGGTGATGTCGATCTGGATGCTCTCGATGTAGTCGATGAGGTTCTGGATCTGCTGGTCGTTGAGGGGACCGCCGCCGGCCACGCCCCAGGCCGGCATGGGCGAGTAGGTCCGGCCGTAGACCAGGATGTCGCGCAGCTCCTCACGGCTGAAGCGCAGCAGCACGGTGTTGAGGGCCGGGGCCTTCCACTGCACCTGCTTCACGAACTGGCCGTTGGCGTCGGTGATGGTGAACTCCACCGCGCTGCCGGTGGCCTCCATGCCGCCGTGGCAGAAGGCGCAGTTGAAGCCCTCGTTCTCGGTGGTGTCGAACATCTCGGCCCCGCGGTCGACGAACTTGCGCTTGAAGTCGGCCCGGGCCCCGTCCTGGCGGCCCGGCTCGGCCACGCCGTAGAGGGGCAGGGCGATGGCCACCACGAACATGCCGATGAGGCCGACGGTGAGGGTGCGGTCGAGCTTCTTCCCCTCGAGCTCCTCGTCGGAGTAGTACGGCTTGCGGTTGGCGGCCAGCTCGATCTCCGAGCCGACCTCCTCCCGGCCCTGGCGGACGTTGATCCAGGCGTAGGTGAGGGCGATGACGACGGCGGCGAAGAGGATGACGCCGCCGATGGCGGATTGGGTGCTGGCCAGCAGCATCAGTGCGCGGCACCTCCGGAGATGCAGTGCGGACCCTCGGCCTCCTGGCCGGTGGTGTTGGTGCCGATCGCCGGCCCCTGGATGATCAGGCCGGTGTCGACGGTGAACGTCCCGCCCTCGACGGCCATGGCGAAGCGGTCGAGGCCACGGGGCGCGGGGCCGGCCTTCTTCTCACCGACCCGGTTGTACTGCGAGCCGTGGCAGCCGCACTCGAACCACTGCGACGTCGGGCAGTTGGGCACCCGGCACCCGAGGTGCGGGCACTTCTGGTAGAGGGCCACCAGCCCGGCCTCCATGCCGGCCAGCTCGGACTCGGAGTAGGCGCCCCGGGCGTTGTCGAGCGAGGACGCCGGGTACTCGGTGATCCACATGCGGCCCTCGGGGTAGTAGAGGAAGCCGTTGCCCTGCTGGACCTGGGACTTGAGCTCGGCCACGCTGCCGACCGAGATCTTGGAGCCGAAGCCCGAGGTGCCCTGGGGCCACAGGAAGGCCAGGGCCGCGGGGGCGAAGCCGCCGATGCCGAGGCCGAAGCCGGCGATGATGCCCCGGTTCATGAACTGGCGACGGGTGACGCCCATGGCGTCCTCGTCGGGCGGCTCCCAGGCCACCGGGGCCGAGGGGGGCGCGGTGGCCAGGTCGGTGCCCCCCCGCCGGGCCGCCACGGTGGCCAGCTCGACCTCCCGGCCGGTGGAGGGGGCCTCGGCCTCCTCACCCCGGGAGCGGGACGCCGAGCGGTCCCGGCTCTTGGTCTCACGGGCCAGGTAGCCGACGGCCCGCTGGGTGTCGCGGGTGCGCTGCACGGTGAAGAGCACGGCCGCAGCGGCGAGGACCAGGCCCACGATGGCGAGGACGATGACGAAGGACATCCGAACCTCCTACAGCTCGAAGAAGAGGCCGGCGTCCCAGGGGAACACGAAGTTCTGACCCGGCCCCCGGAAGAACGAACCGATCATCACCAGCACGGCCCAGAACATCAGGTGCACGGTGAAGAGCGAGATGGCGAACTTGCGATCCTCGGGCTTGTTCGACGGGTTGCGGTCGGTGTACGGGGCGAGGATCAGGGCGAAGATCCCCATGCCGGGGATGGTCACGCCGGCCACCATGGGGTGGAACATGGTGAGCAGCTCCTGGAGGCCCAGGAAGTACCACGGCGCCTTGGACGGGTTGGGCGTCTGGTTGGGGTTGGCCAGGGTCAGCAGCGGGGCGTTCACGAAGATCGAGAAGATGAGGGTGAAGGCCGTGCACAGCAGGGCGGCCACGAACTCGACGGCCAGCAGGTGGGGCCAGGTGTGGACCTTGTCCTGCGGGGCCGCCTTCACGTCCTGGATCGAGCCCGACTTCACCACCGTCAGCAGGCGCTGGGTGTGGCCGCCGGGACCGGCGGCCACGGGGGGCGCGGCGGTGGCCAGCCCCCCGCCCCCGGGTGCGGTGGCCGTGGCCACGCCCCCGCCGGGCGACGCCTCGGCCGCGGGGGCGCCGCTGGCCTTGTCGCGGGCCGCCTTGGCCCGGTCCAGCAGGTGCTGGGGGATGCGGCTGTCGCCGCCCCCGCCGTCGCCGCCGGAGGCCGCCGGCTCGGCCGGGGCCTTGGCCGCGGCGGCCTTCTTGCGGGCCTCCTCGGCCCGCTTGCGGAGGTGCTCGGGGATCTCGGTCACGTCGCCTCCTGACCTACAGGGGCCCGCTGATGCCGCCGTCCTTGCGCACCCGCCAGAAGTGGATCGCCATGAAGATGACGATCACGAACGGGAGCATCAGGACGTGGAGCACGTACCAGCGCAGCAAGGTGTCGGTGCCGATCTCCGCCCCGCCCAGGAGGGCGAAGCGGACCTGGTCACCGAACACAGGGGTGTAGCCCATCATGTTGGTGCCCACCGTGACGGCCCACAGGGCCAACTGGTCCCACGGGAGCAGGTACCCGGTGAAGCTGAGCAGCAGGGTGAGGGTGAGCAGGATCACCCCGATCACCCAGTTGAACTCACGGGGCGGCTTGTAGGCCCCGTGGTAGAAGACGCGGGCCATGTGCAGGAACACCGAGAGCACCATGAGGTGGGCGGCCCAGCGGTGCATGTTCCGCACCAGCAGGCCGAAGGCCACGTTGGTCTGCAGGGCGTAGATGTCGTTCCAGGCCTGGGCCGCGGTGGGCCGGTAGAAGAACATCAAGAAGATGCCGGTGACGGTGAGCAGGATGAAGAGGAAGAAGCTCAGCCCGCCCAGGCACAGGGTGTAGGAGACCTTCACCGCGTGGCGCTTCACCTTCACCGGGTGGAGGTGGTACAGCACCGAGTTCATGATCACGTAGGACCGGTTCCTGGGGCTGTCGGTGTAGCCCTTGCGGAAGATGGAGCCGGGCCGGAAGATCGAGTTCCAGGTCTGGCTGGCCTGCACCTTGTCGGTGAGGTCGCCCATGACCCGGGCCGGGAGGCTCTTGTTCTGCATGGCCTTGGCCATCGTCTACTGCCCTTCCTTCTGACGGGTGCCGCTCATCCGAGGCGCATCCCGTAGCCGTAGCCGTGGCTGTTGGTCCGCTGGTGGGCGTCACCGTCGGCCGCCGGCTCGCCGATCTTCCCCAGGATGATGACGCCGGTGGGGCACCGATCGACGCACAGGGCGCACCGGGTGCACACGTCGTCGTCGATGGTGAAGATCACGTGGTCGCTGGGGTCGATGCCCGGCCGCTCGGTGCCCTCGGCCTCGGCGATGGCATCGGGCCGGACCATGAAGATGCACTTCCACGGGCAGATGTCCACGCATCCCTCGCACATGATGCACTCGGACTGGTCGATGTGGATGAACTGCTTGGGCTTGACCGCCTTGGCCAGGTAGTCGGCATCGACCTCGCGGAGCACGTAGTCGGTCCGGAACTCCGGCATGGGCGGGTTGGCATCGGTGCGGGCCACGGCGCCTACGCCTTCCGGGCCAGCGGGCGGCCGTAGGCGGTGGTCTTCTCCTCGAGGGCCTTGCGCTTGCGCTCGGCCTTGTCGCCCCGGCCCTGCCAGGAGGCCCACAGGGCGACGTGGAGGGCGAGGTAGGTGCCGTAGATGGTGACCGCGATCAGGTGGGAGAGCGTCTGGTACGAGATGTTCATCGGCACCTCGGTGAGGGCGCCGGTGCCGCTGGGGCCGGCCAGGTACTTGTCGGGCCGCCAGCCCAGCTCGTTCTCGGACCAGGTCAGCCACTGGTGGGGCACCACGCCGTAGACCCAGAAGAGGCCGAAGAAGGCGTAGGTGGCCGCAGCCATGGCCTCGCCCCACGAGAGGGAGGTGCCCAGGGGGCGGCGCTTGGCGTACCAGACGACGCCCGCGGTGAGGGCGATGGAGATCAGGACGGACCCCACGAACGCGACCACGCCGAACGCACCTCCTCGCTAGTGAAATCGCTCACAATGGACCCTGCCGCCCGCCGGGAGACGGGAGGCTCGTGAGACCGGGTCTAGCACGGCCCGCGAGAACGGGGCACATCGTCGCAGGTCCGCCCGGCGCCCCTGCGCTTGGTCTCCCGCGGAGGGCCCGACCTAGAGTGCGGCGCATCGCCGGCCCCCCGGCGGACCGCACGATCTTCCGCCTGCGGAGGCCAGTCAGTTGACCGAGATCCCCGAACACCTCCTCAAGCGCTCCAAGGAGCGGCGGGCAGCTCTCGGGCTCCCCGGAGGTGAGGGCGGCGACGCCGGGACCGGGGGCGGCGACGCCCCCGCCGGGGACGCCGGCGCCGTCGCGCCGGCGCCGGCCAAGGCCCCCGCCCCGGCCAAGGTCGCCCCCGCCCCCCCGCCCCCCCCGAAGCCCAAGCCGGCCCACGTCCAGGCCGCCGAGCGCCGCAAGCGCATCCCCTACTGGGCCATGCCCGTCGTGGCCCTCCTGCCCCTGTGGGCCTTCCTCTACCACGACAGCGTCACCGTCCCCGAGCAGGACGACGTGGCCCTGGAGCTGGGCGCCGAGGTCTACGGCGCCTGCGCCGGCTGCCACCTCCCCACCGGAGCCGGCGGCACCGGGGCCAAGCTCAACGAGGGCGAGGCCCTGGCCACCTTCCCCGACCCGGTGGCCATGATGCAGTGGATCAACCTCGGGGCCGAGGAGTGGGTGGGCGGGGGCAGCGGCCCCTACGGCGACCCCGACCGCGAGGGCGGCCCCCACGACGCCAGCGACCTGCCCAGCAGCGCCATGCCCGGCTTCCCCGACCTCTCCGCCGAGGAGCTGGCCGCGGTGACCCGCTACGTCCGCGAGACCCTGGCCGGGGAGCCCCCGGCCACCCCCGAGGTGGCCGAGCTCTACGAGGAGTGGGCCGAGCTGGCCATCGAGGGCATCGAGGAGGGCGAGGTCGTCTACCGCGACACGGAGCCCGGCCCCGAGGGCGAGGAGCGCATCGCCCTCGTCACCGGCGAGGGCTGAGGCCCACCGCCGGCGCCACCGAGTGGCGGGTGCCGGCCACCGGCCCCCAGACTGGCCCGGCCATGGCCCCGCGCCCGCCGACCCCGCCCCGCCCCCCCGAGGGAAGGTGACCGTCATCGCCGGTCCTGAGCGCTGCGACGTCCTGGTCGTCGGGGGTGGCCCCGCCGGAGCGGCCACCGCCCACTGGCTGGCCCGGGCCGGCCGCCACGTCGTCGTGGTGGAGAAGAAGACGTTTCCCCGGGAGAAGACCTGCGGTGACGGGCTCACCCCCCGGGCCGTCAAGCAGCTCGACGACATGGGCCTCACCGGGAAGCTGGAGCACACGCACCGCTACGACGGGCTGCGGGCCGTGGCCCACGGCGTCACCCTCGAGCTGCAGTGGCCCGACCACCCGATCTACCCGTCCCACGGCTACGTGGTCCGCCGCCGGGAGCTGGACCAGATGGTGGCCGACCGGGCCGTCGAGCTGGGCGCCACCCTGCACACCGGCACCGAGGCCCTCCGGCCCCTCCAGCGCCACGGCCTGGTGGTGGGAGCGGTGGTGAGGGACAAGGAGAGCGGCGCCGAGCGCGAGGTGCAGGCCCGCTACGTGGTGGTCGCCGACGGGGCCAACTCGCGCTTCGGGCGGGCCCTGGGCACGGCCCGGGACCGCACCTACCCCATGGGCATCGCCATCCGCACCTACTACGAGAGCCCCCGCCACGACGACCCGTGGATCGAGTCGGCCCTCGACGTGCGCGACCGCCAGGGCCGCTCCCTGCCCGGCTACGGCTGGATCTTCCCGGTCGGCGACGGGACCATCAACGTGGGCATCGGCCTCCTGTCCACCTTCAAGGGCTACCGCGAGGTCAACACCAGCCACCTCATGGAGGAGTTCGCGGCCACCGCCCCGGACTACTGGGGCATCGACCCCACCGCCCCCACGTGCGCCCCCACCGGGGGTCGCATCCCCATGGCCCAGTCCGTCAACCCCAAGATCGGCCCCACCTGGGTGGCCGTGGGCGACGCCGCCGGGTCGGTCAACCCGTTCAACGGCGAGGGCATCGACTACGCCTACGAGACCGGGCGGATGGTCGCCGGCCTGATCGACGAGGCCCTCACCACCGGCGACGGCATGGCCCTCCAGCAGTACCCCCGGCTGCTCGACGAGGAGTACGGCCTCTACTTCCGGGTGGCCCGCCTGTTCAGCGTGCTCATCGGGAACCCGGCGGTGATGAAGGAGCTCACCCGGGTCGGCATGCAGTCGCACAGCCTCATGGAGTGGGTGCTGCGGATCATGGCCAACCTGCTGCGGGAGGACGAGATCGGCCCCGCGGAGGCGGCCTACAAGGCGGCCGCCGCCCTGGTCCGCGTGGTCCCCGAGCCCGCCGCCTGACGCTCCCCCTCCGAACCGAGCACCGATCTTCCGATCCCATCGGAACACTCGTGCTCGGTTCGAGTCGCAGTCCGAAGCAAGCACGGGTGTTCCGACCCCATCGGAACACTCGTGCTCGGTTCGGGGGCGCCCGTCAGGGGAGGCGGGTGGCGACGAGGTCGTGGATGGTGCGTCCGGCGTCGAGGCCGATCCGCTCGTAGGCGGTGACCGGGCGAGCCGGCCGGTGC
>DASQKY010000019.1 GCA_035630295.1 Acidimicrobiales bacterium
TCAGGAACATGTCAAGCCCAGGTAAGGTTCTTCGCGTTGCGTCGAATTAAACCACATGCTCCGCTGCTTGTGCGGGCCCCCGTCAATTCCTTTGAGTTTTAGCCTTGCGGCCGTACTCCCCAGGCGGGGCACTTAATGCGTTAGCTTCGGCACGGAGGGAGTCGACACCCCCCACACCTAGTGCCCATCGTTTACGGCGTGGACTACCAGGGTATCTAATCCTGTTTGCTCCCCACGCTTTCGCGTCTCAGCGTCAGTAACGTCCCAGCGAGCTGCCTTCGCAATTGGTGTTCCTCCTGATATCTGCGCATTTCACCGCTACACCAGGAATTCCACTCGCCTCTTCCGTACTCAAGCCCGACAGTATCCACCGGCATCCGAGGGTTGAGCCCCCGACTTTCACAGCGGACTTACCGGACCGCCTACACGCGCTTTACGCCCAATGATTCCGGACAACGCTCGCCCCCTACGTATTACCGCGGCTGCTGGCACGTAGTTAGCCGGGGCTTCTTCTGAAGGTACCGTCACTCCACCGAGCTATTACCCCGTTGAGCTTCGTCCCAACTGAAAGGAGTTTACAATCCGAAGACCGTCTTCCTCCACGCGGCGTTGCTGCGTCACGCTTTCGCGCATTGCGCAAGATTCCCCACTGCTGCCTCCCGTAGGAGTCTGGGCCGTGTCTCAGTCCCAGTGTGGCTGGACATCCTCTCAGACCAGCTATCCGTCGTAGCCTTGGTGAGCCATTACCTCACCAACAAGCTGATAGACCGCGAGCCCATCCCGAAGCGGAATCCATTTCTTCATCTCGCCATGCGACATGATGAAGGTATCCGGTATTAGCAGCGGTTTCCCGCTGTTATCCCGGTCTTCGGGGCAGGTTGCTCACGTGTTACGCACCCGTTCGCCACTTTCCACCCAGAGCAAGCTCCGGGCTTCACGTTCGACTTGCATGTATGAAGCGTGCCGCCAGCGTTCGTCCTGAGCCAGGATCAAACTCTCCGTCAAGATCTCGACCTCGCCACCGAGGTGGTCCGGTCTTCGATCGGGTAATAGAGAGCCGGACGGGACCTGACGTCCCTTGTGTCCGACTGGCATCAGAACAGACAATTGGCTTGTCCGTTACTTGATGCGTTGAATTGACAAACCTGTCGCGCCGATGCCGAAGCACCGAGGCGGCAGGCCCGCACTCGTACGTCCTCTGTTCTGTTTTCAAGGAGCACCCTGCTCCCCGAAGGGAGCCGCTCTCCGGCAGTCGCCCGTGGGCGGTGGTGCCGGGTGCCTCGGGATCGGTGGAACCGTTCCCTGGGCGGCTGACCACCCTACCGGCGGGCCTCGGGAGCGTCAACTCCCTCGGGGCCGGGACCTCGGTGGCAACCCCTCACCCGGAGGTGGGGGGTGCCGAGAACCTAGGCACGGGCCCCGGCGCCGTCCAAATCCACCGGGCCCGCGGGCGGGCGACGGCCCTGGTCAGGGCACCGCCACGGCCATGGCGTAGGCCCGCTTCCCCTTGCGGAGCAGGGCGTAGCGCCCGTGCAGGAGGTCCGCGGGCCCGAGGGCCCGGTCGGCCCCCAGGCGGGCCCCGTTGAGGTAGACGCCGCCCTGGTCGAGGGCCCGGCGGGCCTCGCTGGTCGAGGTCACCAGGCCGGCGTCCCGCAGCAGGCCGGCCACGGTGGCCCCCTCGCGCTCCGGCCCGTCGAGGGCCACGCTGGGCACCTCGGCGGCCACCGCGGCCAGGGCCGGAGCCGAGGCCCCGGTGGGATCCCCCCCGAAGAGCACGGCCGACGCCTCCTCGGCGGCCGCCGCCGCCTCGGCCCCGTGGACCACGGTGGTGACCTCCCGGGCCAGGCGGCGCTGGGCCTCCCGCCGGGCCGGATCGGCGCCGTGGGCCCGGACCAGGGCCTCGATCTCGGGCACGGGGAGCAGGGTGAGCCACCGGAGCTGGCGGTCGACCTCGGCGTCGTCGACCTGGATGAAGTGCTGGAAGAGCTGGTACGGGCTGGTCCGCTCGGCCGCCAGCCAGACCCGCCCACCGGTGCTCTTGCCCAGCTTGGCGCCGTCCGGCCCCGTCAGCAGGGGCCAGCACAGGGCGTGGACCGAGACCCCCCGGACCCGCCGGACCAGGTCCACGCCCGAGACGATGTTGCCCCACTGGTCCGACCCGCCGACCTGCAGCTCGACGTCGTGGTGGTCGTGGAGCCACACGTAGTCCCGGGCCTGGAGCAGCATGTAGGAGAACTCGGTGAAGGAGATGCCCTGCTCGCTCTCGAGGCGGGCCCGCACCGAGTCGCGGGCCAGCATCTGGTTCACGGTGACGTGGCGTCCCACGTCGCGCAGGAAGTCGATGAGCGTGAGCTCGTCGGTCCAGTCCCGGTTGTCGACGAACCGGGCCCCCCGGGAGCCGTCCGGGTCGACCACCCGGGCGATCTGGGCCGAGATGGCCTCCACGTTGGCCGCCAGGATCTCGTCGTCGAGCAGGTTGCGCTCGTCCGAGCGGCCCGACGGGTCGCCGATCAGGCCGGTGGCCCCCCCGGCCAGCCCGACGACCCGGTGCCCGGCGTCGCCCAGCCGCCGGAGCACCAGCAGGCCGATCAGGTTGCCGATGTGCAGGCTGTCGGCCGTGGGGTCCAGGCCCAGGTAGGCCGTGACGCGCCCCCGGGCCAGGCGGGCGGCCAGGGCGTCGCGGTCGGTGGTCAGGTGGACGAGGCCCCGGGCCTCGAGGTCGGCGAGCACGTCGGCGGTCGTCACCGCGCCAGTCTGGCCCGTGCCCCGACGACGGCCGGGCCGGGCCGGCCCACCGAGTGGACCGCCGGCCCGCCGGGCCACCACGCTGTGGCCGTGGCCGCCCCCCGCACCGACACCCCGCTCGTGGCCCCGCCGGACGGGGCCGGCCCCGGCGGCCCCCGGCACGGCTTCACCGTGGGCCGGGTCCTGGGCGTGGCCGCCATGCTGGCCGTGGCCCTGTTCTGGCTGTGGATCTTCTCGGGCGCGCCGGCCAAGCAGAACCCCGACCGCCTGGACGACCGGCGCTGGGTGGAGCGGGCCGAGGCGGCGTGCGCCACGACCATGGCCCGCATCGACACGAGGGAGGCGGTGGGGCGCCGGAGCCGGGTCCAGCGGGCCGACGACATCGACACCTCCAGCGCCGAGCTCCGGGCCCTGCTCGACGGGCTGGCCGACCCGCCCCCGGCCTCGGCCGGCGACCGGGAGGTGGTCGAGCGGTGGCTGGCCGACTGGCGGGACCTGCTGGGCGACCGCGACGCCTACGCGGCGGCCATCCGCACCGACCCGGACGCCCGCTTCGTGACCACCGAGAAGTTCAACGATCCCCTCGACACGGTCGTCGAGATCTTCGCCGACGTGAACGACATGCCGTCCTGCGGCCCCGCTGGCGACGTCGGCTAGGGCCGACGCTCCCCCACCAGGGCGGCCACGGCCAGGCCCCGGCGCACCAGGCGGCGGGTGCTGGCATCGGCGCCGGCGGCGTCCAGGTCGGCCTCGGTGCGCACCCAGCGCCAACCGGTCGACTCGTGGTTGGCCGCCACCGGCGCGTCGTCTTCGGCCAGGAGGAGGAAGCGCAGGTCGTGGTGCACGTGGAACGAGCCGTCGGGGTAGGCCACGTCGTGCACGTCCAGGTCGACGGCGGGCACCACCGGCACCAGGCCGGCCAGGCCCGTCTCCTCGGCCGCCTCCCGGCACGCCGCGGCCAGCAGGTTCCCGTCCCCGTCCACGTGGCCGCCGGGCTGGAACCACCGCCCCAGCTTCCGGTGGTGCAGCAGCAGCGCCCCCCGGCCCGGGGCCACCACCACGGCCGAGGCGGTCATGTGGTCGGGCAGGCTGGCCCGATCCAGGGGGTCGGCCGGCGCCGCCCACAGGGCCAGGGCGCGGGCCCGCAGGGGGTCCAGCGAGGCGGGCAGGGACGCCGCCTCGACCAGGGCCCGGGCCAGGTCGCGATCGCCCGGCCGGGACGTGGACCGAGGGTCGCCGGCCCCCAGCACCTCCCAGGCCGGGTCGGGCTGGGGCCGGGGCCCGGTCATCGCGGCCGTCCCGAGACGTGGGGGTCGCCGGGCACGTACCAGCGCCACGGCAGCTCGGCCCCGGCCGACAGGCCGATGCGGGGGCTGGTGGCCGGGGCCACCCCGAGCGGGGTGCCGTCGACGGCCAGGTGCACGCCCCGGTCCGAGCGCACCAGGTCGGCACCGTCGAAGGCGCCGTCCAGGCCGAAGGCCTGGCACAGCTTGGCCGGCCCGCTGGTGAGGTCGAGGTCCCGCCGGGCCCGGGGCCGGGCCGCCCGCATGGCCTCCAGGCCGGTCACCGGGGCCACGGCCCGGAGCAGCACCGCGCCGGCCTGCCCGTCGGTGCCGCACACCACGTTGGCGCACCAGTGCATGCCGTAGCTGAAGTACACGTAGAGGTGGCCCGGGGGGCCGAACATGACCCGGGTCCGGGGGGTGGGGCCCCGGTAGGCGTGGCTCCCGGGGTCCTCCGTGCCGCAGTAGGCCTCGACCTCGACGATGCGGCCCACCCGCTCGCCGTGGACCAGGAGGGTGCCCAGCAGCTCGGGGGCCACCTCCCGGGGGTCCCGGCCGTAGAACCGGCGCCCCAGCCGGCGCCGGCTCACGACGCCGAGGGGTCGGAGCCGACGGTGGCCCACCAGGCCGTGCCCCGGCCGGCCAGCCGGCACCCGTCCCGCTGGGCCGCCGGCACCAGGACGGCCCGGCCCGCGCCCAGGGTCACGGCCTCGGCCCCGGCCGACACCGTCACCTCGCCCTCGGTGGCCAGGACCAGGGCCGGGCCGGGCCCGGCGACGGGGGCCGGGACCGGGTCGCCGTCCAGGTCGACCCGCCGGAGGGCGATCTCCGGCACCGGCGGCCGGTAGGCCACCGCGCCGCCCTCCTCGCCGTCGCCGGGCAGCAGGGCCACGCCGGTCCCGGCGGGAGCCAGCAGGCGGGCCAGCTCGGCCCGGTCCACGTGCTTGGGGGTCAGGCCTCCCCGCACCACGTTGTCGGAGGCGGCCATGAGCTCGACCCCGGCCCCCTCCAGGTAGGCGTGGGGCACCCCGGCGGGCAGGAACACCCCCTCCCCCGGCTCCAGGCGCCGGAGCTCCAGGACGCACGGGGCCAGGGCGGTGGGGTCCCCCGGGAAGGCGGCGGCCAGGCGCCGGGTCCAGGCCGCCACCGGATCGGCGGCCGAGCCCGGGTCGGCGGGCGCCGGCCCGGGCCGGTCGTCGCTGCCCTCGACGGCGGGCGCCACCCCGCCGGCCCGAGCCGCGGCGTCGGCCAGGGCCCCGGCGGCCTCGCCGGTGGCGGCCAGGAGCGCCTCCAGGGCGAGCCGAGCGTCGGGCTCGGCCCGGACCCGGTCGGCCAGGGCTGCGACCGCCGGGTCGTCCAGCGCGCCGAGGGCGGCGGCGGCGGCGGCCCCGGTCCGGAAGCCGGTCAGCACCCAGGTGGGCTCCAGCGCCACCAGCACCTCGGGCTTGGCGTACGGGTCGCGGTAGGTGCGGGTCGGGGCGTCGAGGGGGATGCCGGCCTCCTCCTCCCGGTCCCAGCCGGCCCGGGCCTGCTCGGGCGACGGGTGGAGCTGGATGCTGAGCGGCCCCCCGATGGCCAGGATCTTGAGCAGGAACGGCAGCCGGGGCCCGTAGCGCTCGACGACCGCCGGGCCCAGCACGGCCTGGGGGTCGGCCTCGACCTCTTGGCCCAGGGGGCGCCCGTCGGGCAGCCGGGAAGGGCTGCCGGGGTGGGCGCCGACCCACAGCTCGGCCTCGGGGCCTCCGGTCGGTTCGGTGCCCAGGAGCCGGGCCAAGCCGTCGGCCGCGCCCCAGGCGTAGTCCCGGACCGGGTTGGCGAGGAGGAGCACGGGCCGAGACTAGGGCGGCGGCCGCTCAGGCCAGGAGGGCCTCGCAGTCGTCGAAGCCGCCCAGGAAGCCGGTGCGGAACGCTTCGGTGCGCTCGAACGGGCTGCCGCTCTCGGCGTCGCCGCCGAAGGCCAGGAAGGAGATGATGGCCTCGTCGAGGTCACCGGCCGAGAGGCTCAGCTCCGAGTCGGGGCGGAGCTTGAAGAACACGTCGCCGGCGTAGAGGCCGGTCAGGCAGTCGGCGTTGAGCAGCGACTCCTTGGAGTTGTCGGTGTTGCCCTGCTGGACCTGGGCCGCGAACGACCACTGCCGGGCCAGCTCGGCGCCGAGGGCGAAGTCGCCGATCTCCTCCAGGGCGGGCACCAGCTCGACGCCGTCGAGCACCACCGTGTTCTCGTCGACGCAGTAGTAGACGCCGAACTCGATGTCCTCGGGGGCCAGCACGTCGCCGCCGCACTCGACCTCGTCGCGGGCGGGGTCGACGATCTGCACGTCGGAGATCTCCTCCCAGGGGCTGCCGAGCTGCTCGAACAGGCCCGCGTAGTAGTCCTCCAGGTCGCCGACCAGGAGGGGCAGCAGTTCCTCGGCCGGGAGGTCGCCCATGGACGACTCCTCCTGGGTGTCGAAGACCTGCTGGACCACCACCGGCTCCTCGGTCCCGTACCCGGCGCAGCGGGCCGCGCCCTCGTCGATCCCGTCGGAGAAGGCCGACACCCGGTCGAAGCCGGAGCCGTGGGCCTGCGGGTCGTCCGGCGAGGAGCCGGGGGCGTCGCGGATCTCGATGAGGCCGGCGATGGCCACGTCCAGGTCGTCCAGGTCGGCCTGGAAGGCCTCGCTCTCCCCGTCGATGACGTGGGCCACCCAGGCCCCGGCGAAGCAGTCAGCCTGGAGCTCGCTGATGACCGAGCGCAGGGTGTCGAAGTCGCCGGTGCGGGCCTGGATGGCGTGGCCGAACTCGTGGGCCATGACCACCGCGGCGGTGAAGGCGCCGAACTCCTCGATGAACGGCTCCACCAGGCCCTCGCGGTCCCAGGCGATGAGGTCGCCGTCGCTGCAGTAGAAGGCGTTCACGGCGATGTCCTCGTAGGCGGTGACGCCGGGGCAAGGCGGCAGGTCGGCGCCCTCGGTGTCGGGGCCGTAGGTCCAGAACCCGCCGGCGATCTCCTCGTAGTCCTCCTCGTAGACCTCGGGGTAGGTCGAGCGCCAGAACTCCTCCACGTCCAGGGCGGCGGCGATCATGACCTGGTCGGCGCTCTCGGTGGTGTCGGTGTCGACCTGGGACGGGTCGCCCATGGGCTCGATGGGCTCCTCGATCTCCGGGACCGAGGTCTCCATCTGGCCGTCCTGGGGCGGCTCGGTCGACGTGGTGGTCGACTCCTGGGCCACGCCGGCCGCGCCGCCGTCGTCGTCGCCTCCCCCGCAGGCGGCCACCGCCACCGCCAGGGCGACCGCCACCGCCGCCACCCGGAACCTGTTCGTGCGCATCTCTGGGGAACCTCGTCGTGGTCGCCCCGCCCGGCCGGCGACACCGTCGCGACCGACTCCGGGGAGCCGCCCACCTCGGCGGCTGGCGGGGATCATGGCCCACATCGGGAGCGGCCGCCGGATCCACGACCGAGGGTCCCCACCCCGGCAGTCCCTACCATCGGACCGGTGACGGCCGGCCAGCAGGGGGACCAGACCAACCTGGGCGACCGGGTGCCGGCCTCGGGCTCGCCCGAGGACGTGGTCGACGCCTTCCTGGGGTGGGTCGAGGACCGGGGCCTGGTCCTGTACCCGCACCAGGAGGAAGCCCTCCTGGAGGTCGCCTCCGGCAGCCACGTCATCGTCAACACGCCGACCGGCTCGGGCAAGAGCCTCATCGCCGCCGCGGCCCACGCCTCCGCCCTGGCCCAGGGGCGCCGCAGCTTCTACACCGCGCCGATCAAGGCCCTGGTGTCGGAGAAGTTCTTCGAGCTGTCGGCCACCTTCGGGGCTGACCGGGTGGGCATGCTGACCGGCGACGCGGCGGTGAACCACGAGGCCCCGATCATCTGCTGCACGGCCGAGGTCCTGGCCAACATGGCCCTGCGCCACGGCCGCCACGCCCCGGTGGGCCAAGTGGTGATGGACGAGTTCCACTACGTGGCCGAACCGGACCGGGGCTGGGCCTGGCAGGTGCCCCTGCTGGAGCTGGTCGACGCCCAGCACATCCTGCTGTCGGCCACCCTGGGCGACACCAGCCGGTTCGAGACCGACCTGGAGCGCCGCACCGGGCGCCCGGTGGCCGTGGTGCGCTCCGCCACCCGGCCCGTGCCCCTGGTGCACGAGTTCCGCACCGTGCCCCTCACCGAGACGCTGCAGGAGCTGCTGGCCGGCGGCGGGGCACCGGTCTACGTCGTCCGCTTCACCCAGGCCGGCGCGGCCGAGCGGGCCCAGGCCCTGACCAGCCTCAAGCTCTGCACCCGGGAGGAGAAGGACGCCATCGCCGAGCTGATCGGCGACTTCCGCTTCGCCGCCGGGTTCGGCAAGACCCTGTCGCGCTTCGTGCGCCAGGGCATCGGCGTGCACCACGCCGGGATGCTGCCCAAGTACCGGCGCCTGGTCGAGCGCCTGGCTCAGGCCGGGCTGCTCAAGGTCATCTGCGGGACCGACACCCTGGGGGTGGGCATCAACGTGCCCATCCGCACCGTGCTGTTCACCTCCCTGTCCAAGTACGACGGGATCTCGACCCGGCTCCTCTCGGCCCGCGAGTTCCACCAGATCGGCGGGCGGGCGGGCCGGGCCGGGTTCGACACCCTGGGCACGGTGGTGGTCATGGCCCCCGAGCACGCCATCGACAACGCGCGGGCCGAGGCCAAGGCGTCGGCCAAGACCCAGGCCGACGGCAAGAAGCGCAAGCTGGTCAAGAAGAAGCCGCCGCCCGGCACCGTGTCGTGGGGCGAGCCCACCTTCACCCGGCTGGTGGGGGCCGAGCCCGAGCCCCTCACCACCAGCCTCCACGTGTCGCACGCCATGCTCATCAACGTGCTGGACCGCCCGGGCGACGGGCGGGCCGCCCTGCGCCACCTGCTCACCGACAACCTGGACCCCGAGCCGGAGCGGGAGAAGCACCTGGCCCGAGCGGCCGAGATCGAGCGGGCCCTGCTGGACGGCGGGGTGGTCGAGGAGCTGGACGAGCCCGACGAGAAGGGCCGCACCGTGCGGGTCACCGTCGAGCTCCAGCCCGACTTCGCCCTCAACCAGCCCCTGGCCCCCTTCGCCCTGGCCGCCCTCGACCTGCTCGACCCCGAGAGCCTGACCTGGGCCCTGGACGTGGTGTCGGTGATCGAGGCGGTGTTGGAGGACCCCCGGCCCGTGATCGCGGCCCAGGTCAGCAAGGCCAAGGGGGAGGCCGTGGCCCAGATGAAGGCCGACGGCAAGGACTACGAGCAGCGCATGGTCGAGCTGGAGGACGTCACCCACCCCCGGCCCCTGGCCGAGCTGCTCGACCCCATGTTCGACCTGTACCGCCAGAGCCACCCCTGGGTGGCCGACCAACCCCTGCGCCCCAAGGCCGTGGTGCGGGACATGTACGAGCGGGCCATGGGCTTCACCGACTACGTCCGCTTCTACCAGCTGGCCCGGGTGGAGGGCACCGTGCTGCGCTACCTGACCGACGCGTACCGCACCCTGGTCAAGACCGTCCCCGAGGACACCAAGACCGACGAGCTGGTCGACATCACCGAGTGGCTGGGCGAGATCGTCCGCCAGGTCGACTCCAGCCTCCTCGACGAGTGGGAGGCCCTGCGCCAGCCCGGCGACGGCGGTGCCACCGTCCCCCGCCCGTCGGAGGCACCCGTCGAGGTGGCCCCGCCCCCGGTCACCGCCAACCGCCGGGCCTTCACCGTGCTGGCCCGCAACGCCATGTTCCTGCGGGTGGAGCTGGCCGCCGGCCAACGCTGGACCGCGCTGGGGGAGCTGGAGGGGCCCGACACGTGGACGGCCGAGCGCTGGTACCAGGAGCTGCAGCCCTACTTCGCCGAGCACCCGTCCATCGGCATCGGCCCCGACGCCCGCAACCCGGCGCTGCTCCAGGTGACCGAGCACCCGGACCGGTGGGACCTGCGCCAGGTCCTGGACGACCCGGCCGACGAGCACGCCTGGGCGCTGGAGGCCGAGGTCGACCTGCGGGCCTCGGACGAGGCCGGCGAGCCGGTGGTGCGCATGGTGGCGGTGCGCGAGCTGTGACGGGCCGTCCCCGGGCCCGGGGACGGCTGGGCTACTGGACGACCACCTCGCCGGCCATGCCGGAGTGGATCTCGCACACGTAGGTGTAGGTGCCGGCCTCGTCGAAGGTGTGGGAGAAGGAGGCCCCGGCGTCGAGCTCGTCGGAGCTCCACACCCCGTCGTCGCTGGTGGTGGTGTGGGGAACCGAGTCGTCGTTGGTCCACGTCACCTGGCTGCCCACGGCCACGGTCAGGGTGGACGGGTCGAAGGCGGTGTCGGCCATGGCCACCCGGTCGCCGCTGGTCGTCTCGATCTCGGTCTCCTGGGGCCCGGTGGTGGCGGTGGTCCCGCTCGTCACCGTGCCGCCCTCGGTGGTGCCCGTGGTCCCGGCCTCGACCGTGGTGGTCGTGGTGTCGCCGGCCGAGGCGCCGTCGTCGTCGTCACCTCCCCCGCAGGCCGTTCCGGCCGCGGCCAGGGTGAGGACGAGCGCCACGGTCATCGTGGCGCGCCAGGGCGAGGACGAGAGGCGCATGCCCCCCAGCGTCGCGCCGAACGGGACCCGTTGCCAGGGGTGGCCCACCCGTCCGCCGCCAGGGCAGTCGCGCCGAGGCCTCCTCCAAGGCACCGGGCCACCGCGTCGGGCCCCGTCGTCGGCCATGCGGATGGGCGGGTTCGGACTTCGTTCCGTCTCGGCCTCGCCACGCACGGTGAGCACGCTCACGATCAGTGGGAAACCCCTCAGGACAACGGGTTCCCGGTCGATGAGGCCTGGGACCCGTCCCGTCACCCCGAGGAGCCGACGTGCTGCATCGCCGCCCCCACCTCCGGTGGTCGCGACGGCTGCCCGCCCTCGTCGTCCTGGCGGCCCTGGGCACCGTGGCCACGGCCTGCGAGCCCCCGGCGCCCGCCCCGGCGCCCCGGCCCCCGCCCCCCGCCACCGCCCCGCCCCGGCCCACCCCGCCGGCCGGTACCCGGTCCGTGGTGGCCGATGTCGACACCTTCGCCGTCTCGGGCCAGCCCACCGCCACCCGGGGCGGCGACACCGTCCTGCGGGTCATGGACAGCCAGGGCAAGACGAAGATCGGCTACGTCTCGTTCCCGGTGGCCGACACGGGGGCCACCTTGGACGCCACCCTGGCCCTCACCCCCCGGCAGTCCCGCTTCGCCGTCCAGGTCCGCGCCACCGGGGCCTTCAGCGACACCACCACCTTCGCCACCCGGCCCGCCCTCGGCGGGGTGCTGGGCCAGGGCACCACCGTGGCCGGCCAGCGCCTTGCCATCCCCCTCCGGGGCGTCCCGGTGTCCGGCGGCCGCGTCCACCTGGCCCTCACCACCACCAGCCCGTACGAGCTGGAGGTCCTCTCCCGCGAGGGGGCCGCCGCCAGCGGCCCGGCCGCCGCCCCCGCCCTCGTCCTCGGCCCCACCACTCCTTCGCCCACCGCCCCGGCCACCCCCACCCGCCCCGGCTGGCGCCTCACCTTCGCCGACGAGTTCGACGGCACCGCGGTCGACACCACCAAGTGGAACGTCTACGACGAGGCCGAGGGCGGCCAGGTCGAGTCGCCCAAGGCCTCGACCTGCCCCCTGGCCCGCAACGTCAGCGTCCGGGACGGCATCCTGGTCATGCGGACCCAGGAGGCGAACGGGGCCTGCGCCGGCGGCCAGGCCCAGTCCGGAGCCGGGCTCAACACCTGGGGCACCTTCAGCCAGGCCGGGGGCCGCTTCGAGGTCCGGGGCCGCTGGACCCACCGCGGCAACTACCTGTGGGGCGGGTTCTGGACCCACGGCGTGGTCGGCCCCGGCTGGACCAGGGACAACGCCTCGGAGATCGACGTCTGGGAGTACATCGGCAAGGACGCCGAGCCCAACATCAGCCGGTTCAAGCCGGCCATCCACTACGACTACACCTGCACCTGCGGCAGCCAGAGCGTGCCCCACCCCGCCTACGACGTGACCGCCTGGGCCACCTACGCCGTCGAGTGGGAGCCCACCGACCCGTCGGACCCCACCACCATGCAGATCCGCTTCCTGGTCGACGACCGGCCCATCGCCGTGTTCGATCGGGCCGGCACCTGGCGGGTCCAGCCGGACGGGACCCGGGTGCTGGTGGCGGCCGGCGGCTGGGGCAACGCCAAGGGGCCGTTCCCCAACCCCTTCGGCCTGGACCGCCCCCAGCAGCTCGTGCTGTCGGCCTGGGTGGGAGCCCACGGGGTCGATGCCGCCACCGTGGCCCGCGGCTACCAGCCGGCCGGCGGCCACGCCGACCTCGAGGTCGACCACGTGCGGGTCTACCAGCGCTGAGCGGCGCGCAGCTCGGCCACCAGGGCCGGGAGGGACTCCTCGACGGGGGGTAGGAGCGGGATGCCCTCGCGGCGCAGCACCGCGTTGTCCAGCACCCCGTTGGCCGGCCGGGGGGCGGCCCGGGGCGGGCGCAGCTCGGCGGTGGCGACGGGGCGGACCCGGTCCGGGTCGTGCCCCGCCGCGGCCAGCACCCGGCGGGCGATCTCGTACCAGGTGGCCGGGCCCTGGCCGGTGACGTGGTGGAGCCCGGCCCGGCGGTCGGTCACCAGCCGCAGGAGGGTGCCGGCCAGGTCCGAGTCCACCGTCAGGCAGCCGCGCTGGTCGTCCACGAAGGCCAGGGGGCGCTCGGGCTGGCCGGCCAGGCGGAGGATGGTGGTCACCGCGTTGTCGCCGTGCCGACCGCACACCCACGAGGTGCGGACCACGCAGGCCCCGGGGCCGGCCTCCTGCTCGCCCTCCCACTTGGAACGGCCGTAGGCCGAGAGCGGGTGCGGTGCGTCGTCCTCGCGATAGGGGGCGGCCTGGGTGCCGTCGAAGACGTGGTCGGTGGACAGGTGGCACAGGAAGGCCCCCGCCGCGGCGCTGGCCGCGGCCAGGTGGCGGACACCGAGGGCGTTGACCCGCCGGGCCCGGTCGGGGTCGGCCTCGCAGGCGTCGACGTCGGTCCAGGCCGCGGCGTTGACCACCGCGGTGGGCCGGAGGCCGTGCAGCGCCGCGGCCACGGCCTCGCCGTCGGTCACGTCCAGCTCCCGGTGGCCGACTGCGGTGACCTGCCACCCGGCCCGGGTGAAGGCCGCCTCGACCTCGTGCCCGACCTGGCCCCGGGCCCCGGTCACCAGCAGGGTGGGCACCCTCATCGGGGGTCACCGGCCAGGGGCCGCCACCACCACTCGTTGCCCCGGTACCAGGCCACGGTGGCGGCCAGGGCCTCATCCAGGGGTCGGGCCCCGGCCCAGCCCAGGGCCCGCACCTTGGTGCTGTCCACCGCGTAGCGACGGTCGTGGCCCGGGCGGTCGGTCACCGGCTGGACCAGCTCGGTGCCCCGGCCGGTGAGGGCCAGGAGTCGGTCGACCAGCTCGCGGTTGGCGATGGGGTGGCCGGCACCGACGTTGTAGATCTCACCGGGCACCCCCCGCTCCAGCACCAGGTGCACGGCGGCGCAGTGGTCCTCGACGTGGAGCCAGTCGCGCTGGTGGAGCCCGTCGCCGTAGAGCGGGACCGGCCGCCCCTCCAGGAGACGGGTGGTGAAGCGGGGCACGGCCTTCTCGGGGTGCTGGAAGGGTCCCAGGTTGTTGGCGCACCGGGTGACGGCCACGGGCAGGCCGTAGGTGTGGTGGTGGGCCAGGGCGATCAGGTCGGCCCCGGCCTTGGAGGCCGCGTAGGGCGAGCGGGGGGCCAGCAGGTCGTCCTCGCCCGAGGACCCGGCCTCGACCGAGCCGTAGACCTCGTCGGTCCCGATGTGGACCACCCGGGCCACCTGGTGCCGCACCGCCGCCCCCATGACCACCTCGGTGCCCCCGCAGTTGGTGGACACGAACGCCTCGGGGCCGACGATGGAGCGATCCACGTGGGTCTCGGCCGCGAAGTGGACCACCGTGTCGTGGCCGGCCATGGCCGCCTCCACCGCGGGCCGGTCCCGGACGTCGCCCTGCACCAGGGTGAAGCGGGGGTCGTCGACCAGGTCGGCCACCGTCTCCCGGTTCCCGGCGTAGGTGAGGGCGTCGTAGGCCGTGACCCGGGCGTCGGTGGTGGACAGCACCCGGCGCACGTAGTTCGAGCCGATGAAGCCGGCCCCGCCGGTGACGAAGAGGCGCACGCCGCTCAGGCGTCCCCGGCCCGGGGCCGGAGGGCCGGGTCGAGCTGGTCGCGCCGGGGGTTGGCCCGGTCGCGGGCCGAGAGGACGGGCTCGGCCACGCCCCAGTCGGCCGCCACCGCCGGGTCGTCCCAGGCCACGCCCAGCTCGTCGGCCGGGTCGTGGTAGCCGTCGACCAGGTAGGTGATGGTCATGTCCGACAGGGCGGCGAAGCCGTGGGCCACGCCGGGCGGGATGTAGAGGCCGCGGTGGTCGTGGGCGCCGCCGGGCTCGGCCGCGGCCCCCAGGTCGAGCACCATGGTCGCCCCGTCGGTGGGCGCGCCGGCCCGCAGGTCGTGGAGCACCACCCGGGCCCGACCGGCGGGCACGTACCAGTAGTCGGCCTGGTGGCGGTGGTAGTGCAGGCCGACCACGCAGCCCGCGGCCCGGTCGGCCCGGTTGGCCTGCACCATCTCCCGGCTGCCGGGGATCCAGCTCCGCCGGTAGGTCTCGACGAAGCAGCCCCGCTCGTCGCGGTGGACCGCGGGGGTGGCCACCACCACCCCGGCGATGGGCTGGTCGGGGTCGATGCGGGCCATGGCCGCCACCCTGCCCCGGCCTAGGCGCCCAGGTCGAGCCAGGAGTGGTCCCCCAGCATCAGCCGGGTGGGACCCGGGGCCCGTTCGGTGCGGGTGACCTCGACCTCCCGGCCGATGAGCGAGCCGGCCAGGTGGGCCACGCCCGTCACCCGGCTGTCGCGCAGGACGATCGAGTCCTCGATCCCGGAGTCGACGATCTGGCAGCCGGGCCCGATGGCGGTGAACGGCCCGACCTGGCTGCGGGCCACGCGGGCCCCCTCGCCGATGACGGCCGGCCCCCGGATCACCGAGGCCTCGACCACGGCGCCGGCCCCGATGCGGACCCGGCCCTCGATCCGCGAGGCGCCGTCCACGGTCCCGTCGATGGCCGGCTCCACGGCCTCCAGCACCAGCCGGTTGCCCTCCAGGAGGGGGGCGAGGGCCCCGGTGTCCTTCCACCAGCCGTCCAGGACCTGGTGGCGCACCCGGTGCCCCCGGTGGATGAGCCACTCGATGGCGTCGGTGATCTCCAGCTCGCCCCGGGCCGAGGGCCGGATGGCCCGCACCGCGTCGTGGATGCTGCGGTCGAAGAGGTAGACCCCGACCAGGGCCAGGTCCGAGGGGGGGCGTTCGGGCTTCTCCACCAGCCCGGCGACGGTGCCGTCGGGGCCGAGGACCGCCACCCCGAAGCGCTGCGGGTCGGGCACCCGGGCCAGGAGGACCTGGGCCGAGAAGGGCTCGACCCGGCCGTCGGGGCCGGGGGCGGGGTGGCGACGGGCCTCGAAGCGGCGGACCAGATCGGTGACCCCGTGGCGCAGCAGGTTGTCCCCCAGGTAGACGATGACGTCGTCGTCGCCCAGGAAGTCCCGGGCGATGAGGACGCAGTGGGCCAGGCCCCGGGGCTCGTCCTGCTCGATGTAGGTGACGGCCAGGCCCCAGGCCGATCCGTCCCCCACCGCGTCGCGGATCTCGGGCCCGGTGGCCCCGACGACCATCCCGACCTCGGTGATGCCGGCCGCGGCCAGGTGCTCCAGCCCGTAGAACAGGATCGGCTTGTTGGCCACCGGCACCAGCTGCTTGGCCCCGGTGTGGGTGATGGGCCGGAGCCGGGTCCCGTTGCCGCCGGCGAGGACCAGACCCTTCACGACCGCTTTCTAGTGCCCCGGCGCCCGGGGCCGGCCCTCCGGCCGGGCCGGGTCGGAGCGGTCAGGCCACCCGGGCGGGCCGGGACGCAGGCCCGGCCACCGGCCCCGGGCCCTCGTCGCCGGGGGCCACGGTGGCCAGGACGTCGTCGAGGTCGGCGGGGTCGTCGTTGTCGCACAGCAGCGACACGAAGACGATCCGCACCGTGTCCTCCAGCAGGGTCATGGGGTCGAAGCCCGGCTCCAGCTGGGCCCGCATCACCAACCCGTCGGACACCGCGCTCAGGAGGGTCACGACCGACTCCACGGTGAAGGGCGGACGGATGGTGCAGTCCAGGCCCTCCAGGAGGACGGCCATGGCCTCCTCCTGGCGGGCGGAGGTGCGCAGGACGCGCTCGCCGTAGGCCCGGCGGGCCGCCTCGGCCACCACGTCGTCCCGGTCGGCCACCGCGCTGAGGAGCTGCTGGGCCTGGGTGGCCGCCCGGAGCTGCTCCAGGATGATGGTCAGGCCGGCTCCGGCGTTGGACGCCACCTGGGCCACGATGGCGGCCCCCGACGTGGTCTGGACGATCTCCTCGGCCCGGTCGCACGAGCGGTCCACCCGCTGCTCGGCCGGCGGGTGGGCCATGAGCCGCTCGACCAGGGCCACGTGGAACTCGGTGGCATCGGCGAAGCAGTTGTAGAAGCTGCCGGTGGGTACGCCGGCCGCCCGGCACGCCGATCGGACGCCGGGCAGGACATCGGCCGCCGTCAGCGAACGTACGAGGTCGGCGCCGGCGTCGAGGAGCCGCTGGCGGGCCGAGGTTTCGGCCGGGTCGTCAGGCCCATGCTCCATGGGAGCCACGATAGCAAACCCCTCCAAAGTGTAGAGAGCTGTCTCGGCCCGGGTCACGGGCGTGCGGCGATGTCAAGAGACACCCGTTCTATCTCGCTCTCCGCGTTCGATGGTAGAAAGCGGTCCCCGGCACACGCCCGGGGGGCACACAGGTGACGAGCCTTTGAGGCAAGGCTCGCAAGGGAAGCTCCGGCATCCCGACGATGGTTCCCCGCATCCCTGATGCGCGCCACCGGCGACGTGGTCACCACTGACTGCGTTCGTCACCTGTCCACCCGCGTCCTGGCGGGACCCAGAGCGGTCCGTCATCTTCCCTTCGGGTCGAGGATGGCGGCCCGCTCGCGCCCATCCCCGCCTCCCGGCGGTCCGCTGTGTGGCCGAGGGGCCGACGTGCCAGCATGGCGCCCCGCCGGAGGAGGTCCCGCACGGCCGGCAACGGGAGGTGTGGTGGGCAACGACGCGGAGATGCTGCTGCGGCTCGGCCTGGCCATGGTCCTGTGCTCGTGCATCGGCCTGGAGCGCGAGATCCGCTCCAAGAGCGCCGGCCTCCGCACCCACGCCCTCGTCGGGCTGGGGGCGGCGGTGGCCATGATGGTCAGCAAGTACGGCTTCGGCGACCTCGTCGGCAACCCGCAGACCAGCCTCGACCCGTCCCGGGTGGCGGCCCAGATCGTGTCCGGGGTCGGGTTCCTGGGCGCCGGCCTCATCTTCGTGCGGCGCGACGCGGTGCGGGGGCTCACCACCGCTGCGGTGGTGTGGCTGTCGGCCATGGTCGGCATGGCCTGCGGGGCCGGCATGTACGTCCTGGCCGCCGGCGCCACCGTGGCCCACTTCGTGGTGGTCATCGTCCTCCCGGCCCTGATGCGGTGGGTGCCGGGGACCAAGTGGAACCCCACCTACGTCACCGTGACCTACGTGGACGGGCGGGGGGTCCTCCGCCACGCCCTGAGCTCGCTGACCGGCCACGGGTTCACGGTCTCCGACCTGTCCGTCGAGCGCCGGAGCCTCTCCGACGGCCAGGTCCAGGTGTCGTTGGTGGTGCACGGCAAGGGCTCGGTCCAGGAGCTGGTGCCCAACCTGTCCCAGATCGACGGCGTGCTGAAGGTGGGCACCGACCGGGAGGCCGACCCGGCCTGACCGCCGGCCCTGCACCCCGGGTCCCGCGGTCTGCACGTACCTGCTCTACGGCTTCGGCCTGATCGGGACGTGGGACTCCGTGCCGCCCAGCTCCGACGACGACGTCTACGACCTGTCGTCTCCGGCCGGTTTCCTGTTCCACGACCCCAACGAGCCCTGCGATCCGGCCTTCGAGGTGCCCGGTCCCCCCGGGCTGGCCGTCACCTGGGACGAGCTCGACATCGTCAGCACGCCCTGACCGCCCGGCGCGTGCCCGGCGACCCGGGCACGCGCCGCCCGGTCGGTGCTGCTTGCCGGAGCCCCGGCGGGGAAGTCGGAGCCGGTGACAGGTCCGGCCCCCACCGTCGGCGTCGAGGAAGAGCTGTTCGTCGTCGACGCCGACACCGGCCGGTTGCGTGGTGACGCCCGGGCCATCGTGGCCAGCGCCGAGCACCGCGACGAGGACACGATCGACCGCGAGTTGAGCCGAGCCCAGGTGGAGACGGGTTCGGCGGTGTGTGCCACCCTGGCCGAGGTGCGCGCCTCGCTGACGTCGCTGCGCCGCCGGCTCGACGTCGCGGCCCGGGCCCACGGCGCCCGGGTGCTGGCCACCGGGACCCACCCGTCGTCACCGTGGCAGGACGCCGGCGGGGTCACGCCCCACGCCGCGTACCTGCAGCTGGCCGACGACTACGGGCTGCTGACCGACGAGCAGGTGGTGTCCGGCTGCCACGTCCACGTCGGGGTGCCGGACCCCGAGATGGCCATCCAGGTGATGAACCGGGTGCGGCTGGACGTGCCGATCCTGCTGGCCCTCAGCGGCAACTCCCCCTTCTGGGCCGGCGTCGACACCCGCTACGCCAGCTACCGCACGGAGGTCTTCCACCGCTGGCCCACCGCCGGGCTGCCCGAACCCTTCGCCTCCCGGGCCGAGTACGACGGGCTGGTCTCGCTGCTCCAGGCCACCAGCGCCATCGACGCCCCGGCCCGGCTCTACTGGGACGTACGACCGTCGGCCCGGTACCCGACCCTCGAGTTCCGGGTGGCGGACGTCCCCGTGACGGTGGGCGAGAGCGTCACCCTGGCCGGCCTGTGCCGGGCCCTGGTGGTGACGGCCGAGGCCGCGGTGCGTGCCGGCGAGCCGGCCCCCGTCCCCCGGCCCGAGGTCCTGCGGGCCGCCCTCTGGCGTGCCGCCCGCTTCGGCCTCTCCGGGGAGCTGGTCGATTTGGCCGCGGCCCAGGCCCGGCCGGCTCCGCTGGTGGTCGAGGACCTCCTGCGGCGGCTCCGGCCCGCCCTCGAGGGCCTGGGCGACGCACCCGACGTCGAGGCCGGCGTGGCCTGCCTGCTCGAGCACGGGACCGGCGCCGAGCGCCAACGCCGGGCCCACGCTCGCCGCGACCGCCTCGAGGACGTCGTGGACGTCCTGGTCGAGACCACCGTCCCCTGACCCGGGGCCCGGGGTGAGCGGGCCGGGCGGCCAGGGGACGGCAGCTCAGGGCCAGCGCTCGGAGTGCCACCGTGGACGCCTGCCCTGGCCGCCAGGACCGCAACGACGGCGGCGGCGGGTGGCCTCAGAGGGCGTCGCGCCGCTGCGCCCGCTCCACCATCTCGGCCGCGATGTCGCGCAGCTTGCGGTTCTCCCTCTGGGAGGCCCGCACCAGCAGGGCGAAGGCCTCGTCGGCGGTGCACCGGCTGCTGACCATGAGGATGCCCTTGGCCTGCTCGATCTGCGCTCGCGACCGCATGGCCTCCTGGAGGCTCTCGGTGAGCTGGTGGGCGTCCCAGTAGATCTGTGAGTTGGCCAGCAGGGTGGCCGCCTGCCCGGCCAGGGCCAGGCCGAGGTCGGCATCGGCCTCCGCGAACCCCTCGACGTCGGGCGAGTAGAGGTTGAGCGCACCGAACCCCTCGTCGTTGGAGATCATCGGGAGCGAGAAGGTGCTGCGAATGCCGTGGTCGGCGGCGGTCGAGGCGAAGGCGGGCCACCGTTTCTCGACCTCGGTGTCGTCGATCCGGTAGACGGCCTTGTGGCGGTAGGCGTCGAGGCACGGCCCCTCGCCCGTCTCGTACTGGGCGGAGTCGATGTCCACCGCGGTCTCGTGGGTGAACACGGCGGTGCGGGGCTCACCGTCGACGAGCGTCGAGATCCCGGCGAAGTGGGCGGCGGGGAAGGCGTCCACCGTGACCTGCGAGATGTAGCGCAAGGTCCCGTCGAGCGGCGCGGTGCCGATCAGGAAGCCCGCGAGGGCGTCGAGCGCGGCACGGACGGGGTCCGGCGAGTGGGGCATTGAGATCCCTGCTGATGGGGATGAGCCAACGGAGGGCCCCCAGCTGCTGGAGGGAACAAGGCAACTCACCGAGTCACCCCTCACCCTACGCCGCCCGGACCGCGCCGCGGCCAGAGCCGGGCCGCCCCCGCCCGGGCCGAGGCCGGGGCGGTGCGCCTCCGACGCGGGAGCGGGCCGGTGCGGGTCAGCGGCGCCGGTCGAGCGCGGCCCGGCCGGCGGCCAGGGCGGCCGCCCCCAGGGCGAGCATCCCCAGGCCCAGCCCGACGTGCAGCCAGTCGTCGGCCGTGTTGACGGGCACGAAGTTGGCGTCGTGGTCGTGGTCGACGGCGAAGCCGTAGGCCGCCAGCGCCAGGTACACGACGCCGCCCACCAGCAGGTAGAGCACGGCGTCGCGGGCGCGACGGGCCGCCACCAGGCCCACCAGGCCGAACAGCAGGTGGACGATGTTGTGCAGGATCGACACCTGGAAGATGCCGAGGAGCTCGGCGCCGCTCTCGTGGCCGGCGAGCTCCATGGCGTCGTAGTTGCTCGTGATCCCGGGGATGAAGCCGAGGACGCCGACGAGCAGGAAGACCGCTCCGACGGCCTTCGTGGCGGTGCGG